>CALATK010000048.1 GCA_937891805.1 uncultured Fibrobacter sp.
TCCCAGGTTCACGAGAATCGCCATCGTCAAAAGTTCGCGGGTATTCAGATCGAGCCCCTTGCGGGTGTAGTAATCGCCAAAGCAGTTGCTCGCAAGGAAGTAGCTGATGGTGGGCATCCCGTCCTTACCGTTCTTCGCCATGTCGCGGAAACTCTGGCCGAACAGCGTTCCCTGCGCGTCGGCACCCGCCTCCAGGCGGGACTGCGCCGTCACCGTCCCACGGTTTTCGTCCACCTTCACATTCTTCGCCTTGAACACGCTGCGGGCAATTTCAACCGCATCCACCGTCCGCGGGAACCCGGTGTAAGGGGCGCACTGGTAAATCGCCTCGAGAATCTCTTCGGGAGCAAGCCCCTGCGCAAGCGCCGTCGCCACTTCTTCTTGCAAAAGAGCGCCCGACTGCTGCGTCACAAGCGACACCAGGCGAATCAACTCCACCTCGCGCTTTTCCACAAGCGGAGTCGCCGCCGGAACCTCGTTCTGCGTGAAGTTGTCCATCACGGCACGCAGTTCCTTGTCCTGCGAAAGCGCCTTTGCCTCGCCCTGCGGGCAGCAGTCACATGCGGCAAGCACCGCACCCATACCAAGCATCGTCATAATCGTCCCTAGTTTCATGGTTTGTTCCTTTTTTATCTACGCCTTTAATATAAATAAATGCGCAAATCCCGCAAAATACCATTTTTTCATGCTCAGTATGCGTGAAACGCATAGTGAAAACGACGCATCAAGGCTTTATGGGCGTTCCCCCGCCCGGTCCCTGAGCCTGCCGAAGGGGGGCCGGGTCGGGCTATACTCGCTTCGCTCGCCGAGCCTGTAGTCTCGGCCCTTACGGGTGACTATCCCTAACGCGATTCCAGTGTGGAATGTGTAGTGTGGGTGTCCTGAAATGGGCTAATTTCTCCGTATTTTTTGAGAAAGTTAACCTATAAAGCCTAAAAAATTATATATTAACATTAAAGTCACTTGCATTCACACAGAATACATTTGTATATTTTATAAATACGGAGGTATGCCATGCAGAGCACATTACTACAAGTCAGGGTGGACGAAAAGACCCGTTCCGCAGCAGGGAGCATTTTTGAGAAACTCGGTATAGACCTGCCGACAGCCGTCCGAATGTTCCTTGCCCGCACCATTCTCGAAAACGGCATTCCTTTCAGCATGAAACTCCGCCCGACCGCACCCGATGATGTCCTTGAAGCCATGAAGCAGGCTTCGCAGTCCGCCGCCGATGCAGGAGTCGCCGACATGTCCCTTGAAGAAATCAACGCCGAAATCGCACAGGCGCGGGCAGGCAAATGAAGTGCTACGCCGTCATTGACACCAACGTGCTAGTTTCTGCGCTTTTGCGGTGGGATTCCGTCCCTGGGCAGGTCGTTCAACAGACCTACGCCCACGAGATTATTCCCGTTTTCAACGATTCCATTTTACAGGAATACGAAGAAGTCCTGTCGCGCAAGAAGTTTCATTTTCCAACAGAAACCGTCGATTTCCTGATTTCTCGCCTGAAATCCATCGGCGTGAACCTTGCTGCCGTTGAAACTCTCGTTGGCGATTTTCCCGATCCGAAAGATGTGGTGTTTTTCGAGGTCGCCATGGAGAAGAACAAGACCGATGAAACTTTTCTGGTCACGGGCAACCAGAAGCATTTTCCGCAACACCCGAAAGTCGTCACCCCTGCGGAAATGCTGAGAATTCTGGACAACCTGTAGTCTGCCTAATGTAAAAACAGGGCGTTCCCCGGCCAGGGGCCGGGGCGGGTGCTGCTCGCCTCTCGTCACCCCGG
>CALATK010000049.1 GCA_937891805.1 uncultured Fibrobacter sp.
CGATTGCGGGGTTGATGTCGCTACCATCCGCGACGGTAAAAATATAGGATTTTTATTATATTCAACAAAGATTTATGATAGACTTTATCGGCGACATTCATGGTCACGCGACCGAACTGCGGGCCCTGCTAAAGAAGTTGGGCTATGTGGAACGTGGAGGTGTTTTCGCCTATCCGGGAAACGCCCGCAAGGTGGTGTTTCTCGGGGACTACATTGACCGGGGCTCTGAATCCCGAGAGACCATAGACCTGGTCCGTGCCATGCGGGACGCCGGAGCTGCTACCGCCCTTATGGGAAACCACGAATTCAATACCCTCTGTTTTTGGCAGCAGAACGGTGCTGGCGGTGGGCATTTTCTGAAGACTATTACGGGTGGCTACCTGCGGGACCATTCCTTCAACAAGGTAGCGATTCTTGCACGGACGGTAGAATCTTACCGCGGACGACAGCAGGAATTCCAGGAGATGCTGGACTTTCTGAAGACATTGCCGTTCTATATGGAAACGGACTTGTTCCGGGCGCAACACGCCTGCTATGACGTCGAATGCGTACAGACCCTGCGTGAGGCGGGCATTACAAGCTTTGCCGACGGAAACTTTGACGAACTGATTGCCCGGGCCTGCGACAGCCACAATGAATTTGAAGATTCCCTGTTCCACCCTCTGGATATCTTGCTGAAGGGCCCCGAGATGGAGCTGCCTGCAGGTGGGACCTTCCGGGACGGCGAAGGCGTGGTGCGCAAGAAAATGCGGCTCCGCTGGTGGATTGACCCGAAGGACGCCACCCTCCAGGACATTGCGCTCCAGCCCGGCGTGGACTTTTCCGACGAACCCGTTCCTGAATCTATTCGGTCTCGCAAGTTCTACGGCGAAAACGAAAGGCCCGTGTTTTTCGGGCACTACTGGCTTAAAGGCGAGCCGGCCCTTATCCGCAAAAACGTGTGCTGTCTGGATTACAGCATCGGGAGTTTTTTCGGGCATGGCCGTATGGTGGCCTACCGCTTTGACGGAGAGCAAACTCTTGAT
>CALATK010000050.1 GCA_937891805.1 uncultured Fibrobacter sp.
TCGGCGAGAAGGTCTATGTGACCGAACTCGAAGAGAACTACGAATGCGACGGCGAAAAGTGGTTCAAGTCCTACGACCAGACAAAGCCGAGTTCGACAGAGTCATCGAGCGGCAAGAATCCCGACGGCTCCAGCGACTCCAAGGCTGCCGACAAGGACGGTTCATCGAGCAGTGATGCTACGACATCTAGCAGTTCCGCCAAGTCCAGCAGCTCGCGCCCGACGGAAATCCTTGAACCCGAAATCACCGTGAACGAGACCTGCACCGAGGTGGGAGCCTGTGACGCCATGGTCAAGACCGACATCAGCACGTGGCACTTTGTGCGCAAGGATGGCTTTGACAGGGACATGGAATACATCTATTTTGTGGAAGGCACGCAGCTTATGGTCAAGACGATCGATTACAAGGGGGTCGAAGACATCGACACGCTGAAAGTCTATAGCGACATGACCAATGAAATCAGTCAGGAATACGCCTTCAATGCCGCAAAATCGACTTGCAAGAACGGCGGCGGGAACGACAACAAAATAAAGAGTTGCGTGAAGGATACTGTAAAGACGTTGCCAAAATGCAATACGAACCTTGAAGGGGTAATTGGTATTGATACTACTGGCATAAAAGTGATTTGTCGGGAAAATGAATGGCAGATAGATGTTGAATATGGCTCGCTGATGGATGACCGCGACGGACAGAGCTACAAGATTGTAAAAATCGGTGACCAGTGGTGGATGGCTGAGAATCTTAATTATGCCGATAGCATAGCGACCCCAAGTCTTTCTGGTAAAAGCTGGTGTTTCAATAATGAACCGGATAGTTGTACAAAATATGGTCGCCTTTATACCTGGGCCGCGGCGATAGATTCCGTCGCAGTCTATGATGATGGCGATGGTGTGAATTGCGGTTTTCACGCCGGTAGCTGCACTCTGCCTGAAAAAGTGCGTGGAATTTGTCCATCAGGTTGGCACATGCCTGACACAACCGAATGGAACACTTTATTTGACGAAGTTGGCGGCAAAGGTGATGCTTACGGCTTTTCTGTGCTACCTGCAGGATATAGGCATGATGATGACGGCTTCCTCAACGATGATGACTATGCTACTGAATTCTGGAGTGTAACTGTTTACGGTGACATTTCCGCGTACGTTATGAGAGTATCTCGTATCCGCGGGATCCTGGATTTCGCTATCATGGTTCACGCCTTCTCTGTCCGTTGTCTCAAAGACTCCGATTAACCCGCCGGCGAATAGTCAAATCCGAATAGCAACGCTGCCTTAAAAACCGCGTTATCTTGCCAAATCTATCATAAAAAAGATACTTTTGGTGAATTATGCCGTATAATTTGCCAAATCCATGTGTTCTTTTTACATGACGGGGTTGGCCAATTCCGATCTCAAAAAGCAATTGCAGAATTTTACGGATGCCTTTTCGCAATATTTTTCAAAGAAGGCAACCGTCAAAAATTGGTTTGACGCGTTCAATCTCTTGCGCGACGAACTATCGAAATTGCGTAAAACCAAGAAAATCATTTTCATTGATGAACTGCCGTGGTTCGATACCGCACGGTCTGACTTTGTAAGCGCCCTGGAACATTTCTGGAATTCGTGGGCCTCCGATGACCCGGCCATAAAGTTGATTGTCTGTGGTTCTGCCACGTCGTGGATGATGAACAAGCTCATCAACAACAAGGGGGGGCTGCATAACCGCGTAACGCACCAGATAAAACTTTCTCCGTTCACCCTTGGCGAATGCGAAGAATTTTTGAAGGCAAAAAATTTCACCATGGACCGTTTTGAAATCGCTCAGTTCTACATGGTTTTTGGGGGGATTCCGTATTACTTGAAACTCCTGGACAAAGGCGAAAGCCTTGCACAGAATGTGGACAGACTTTTGTTCGGCGAAGATGGCGAACTCCGCAACGAATTTCACAACTTGTATCACGCGTTGTTCCGCAATTCCGAAAAATACATTGCCATCGTAGAAGTTCTTGCTCAAAAGAAAAAGGGGATAACCAGGAATACGTTAATCAAGGAACTTTCGGTCGAGAGTAGCGGGGGCGTGTCCAAGGCCTTGGACGATCTTGAATATTGCGGATTCATTAGGCGTTATAGTCCCTTTGGCAAGAAGACCAAAGACGAACTGATTCAACTCGTCGATTTCTACACGCTTTTCTATTTCAGGTTCCTCGCGAAACGGGCGAAGGGCCGCCGCAACCAATGGCTGCAAATCCAGGGTAAGCCTGAATACAACAGTTGGTGCGGCTACGCATTCGAAATGCTGTGCCTTCAGCATTATCCGCAAATCCTGAACGCACTCGGAATCTCTGGAATAGAAAGTGCCCCATGTAGCTGGATATAGCATTACTTGACGGAACTCCTTGAAAAAGTCAAGCTGTTCAAGGAATCCTCTAGGACCCGCAAGTCACCGATGCTTACCTTCGTGACATCGCTCGGTCTAAAACCCAATTCCTGCGCCAGGCAGATTCCAAAATCAATCACTTTGGATGTCTTGTATAATTCGCCAAATCTACCATAAAATGCCTACATTTGGCAAGTTATGACTCCTATATGTCCCAGGTTGAGTCATATAGGAAATTTTTGACGGAAAACCTTGAAAAAAGTGGTTTTTCTGCGTTATTCTGGACTTTTGTTACCTAAATTTTACAATGGGGGGGGGT
>CALATK010000051.1 GCA_937891805.1 uncultured Fibrobacter sp.
GTGTTGGGTCTCTTGCTCTACGCCTATGCCGAAGCTACCGTCCCGAAGATTACGCTCATCATGCGCAAGGCCTTCGGCGGCGCCTACATCGCCATGGACTCCAAGCATCTGGGCTCCGACTACGTGCTGGCCTGGCCTATCGCCCAGATTGCGGTGATGGGAGCCGAAGGTGCGGTAGATATTATCCACAAGAAGGAAATCGCCGCCGCCGCCGACCCCAAGCAGGCCCGTGCGGACTTTATCGCCCAGTACGAAAACGAGCACCTGAACCCCTATATTGCGGCAAGCACGGGCTCTATCGACGAGGTGGTGTCCCCGACGGAAACCCGCGCCCGCATTATCGCGGCCTTCAACAGCCTCGAGGCCAACAATCCCATTCCTACGGAGTGCAAGAAACACGGCAACGTTCCTTTATAATGGCTGCTCGGCTCATTCTTGTAGCTGAATCTCCGGAATCGCCTCGCTCTCGCCTTCGACGACTCGTCAATACGAGTCGCCTACGGCTCACGGGTAACGGCTGCTCGGCTTGACCGAATCTGCTAAAAGTAGGAGTAAATCCTTTTATGCCCCGCTTGACGGGGCATTTTTCTTTCCATGTTATAGATAAATTTGTATTTTACATGAATGTAGTATATAATCGTTTTTTAATCATTGATAAAAATTTTTGATTAAAATAATGAAAATTATATATTTGACATTATTGAATTTTTGATGTATATTATGGATGTAAACGAGAAAACACTTTAACCAAGGAGTTTATCATGTCGTACGCTAACAAGTTCGTTATGGCTATTGTTTGTGCCCTGTTCCTGTCGGTTGCCGCCTATGCCGACGACACTCCCATTGCCGTAGATCAGCTGCCCGCTGCCGTCAAGACCTTCGTGGCACAAAAGTTCCCCGCCCAGAAGATCCTCTTTGCCGAAAAGGATTCCGGGTTCTTTGAAAAGACCAAGTACGAAGTCCGCCTGGATGACGGCACCAAGATAGAGCTTTTCAAGGACGGCACCTGGAACAAGGTGGAGAACAAGCAGAAGGGCGTGCCTGCAAGCTTTATTCCCAAGGGAATCGCCGACTACGTCCAGGCGAACTACGCTACGACTCCTGTCATCAAGGTGGACAAGGAACGCTACGGTTACGACGTAGAACTTGCCAATGATCTGGAACTGAAATTCAACGAACAGTTCCAGCTCGTTGGAATGGACGACTAGCGCGTCCATTTTCTGGAACCATTGGTTGCGAACGGAACAAAAAGTTCCGAATAAAAAATTCAGTTTTCTGAAAAAGGCGAAAAAACGCCCCAATTAAGCTCCTTTTCTAGATATTTTTGTAGAAAAGGAGTTTAAAATGTGTATCAAGAATCTCATTTATCCACTTTCTGTCGTATCGGTTGCCCTGATGGCGGCCTGTAGCGACAATACCACCACTTCGGCCTCAGAAGATGACGGAATCGCCACAACTGAAGAGGTGACCACCTATACTTGCAACGACGGGAGTGTTGCCAACAGCGCAGACGAATGTGTAAGCGGGGTTTCCGATTCTACGACCACGACGGTGTATGTCTGCAGCGATGGCTCCCAGACTGCAAACGCAAGCGACTGTGCCGCCACCGTAGCCGGAAAGTCCAGCACTTCGGGCAATTCCGCCACTTCCGGGAACGACAACGTTTACGACCCGACTTCTAGTCAGGAAGTTATCGAACAGGTGGTGGCCGAGGCGGTCACCTACCAGGAAGCCGAAGGAGACCTGAAACTCACCTTCAGCGAATCGGGCCTTACCGTTGAAAATGACGGAAATTCCTGCGTTACCGTGGATAACGACAAGAAAATGGCGACCATCACCTGCGCCGGCAATTATTACCTCTCCGGCAAGTCCAGCGATTTCCAGGTGGTGGTGGCCGCCAGCACAGAAGCCCTGGTTTACCTCTACCTGAACGGGCTGGATTTGACAAGTGCCTCCGAAGCCCCCTTCTATGTGCAGAGTGCCGAAAAGGTGTTCTTTATGCTGGTGGACGGCACAGAAAACAAACTTGCCGACGCTTCTACCCGCACCATCATCTGGAAATACACCAAGAACGGTTCTGCCAAGGAGGATACCACCTCGGCTACCATCTATGCCAAGGACGACATCACCTTCAAGGGCAATGGAAAGCTCACGGTTACTGGTAACTACAACAACGGAATCCATACCACCAACGACTTGCGTATCAAGGATGTGCCCACCATGAATGTGACGGCCAAGAA
>CALATK010000052.1 GCA_937891805.1 uncultured Fibrobacter sp.
GGGAACTGTTGCCCCCCGCATAGAAGAAGCAACCGCCGCCGACGCCCCTGCCGTTTCAGACAGCGTAAAGCACGAACGCTCCGCAAAGCTGTTCGACGCATTCCAGCAAATCGCCCAAGAAAACAACCAGCGCTGGGTCGGCAAGACCTGCACAGTCGTGACCGAAAAACAAGGCCACCGGGCAGGCACCACCATCGCACGGAACAGCGCCTACCGCCCCGTGGCCCTACAGGGGAACATCCCGGCAGGTAAAGCTCTACAAGTGCGCATTACAAAAGCAGAGCCCTTCGCCCTGATAGGCGAAAGGCTCTAGAGTTTTCGGCAAAGCAACCGCGTTTAACGCAATCGCCGATTACTTGAGCACGGCGTTCTTACCGCTAACCGTGCCGTTATGTTCAATGGTTACCATATAGCGGCCACTGGGTACATTCTCGGCATTCCACGTGACGCTGTTAAATCCAGGTTGTGCATTTTCTGCCACCACGGTAGACACCACGGCTCCATCCGTGTTCATAACAGTGACGATTGCCGTACCTGCAGATTTCAAGTCAAAGCTAATCGCATTACGCGTAAAGCCCTTGAGTTTTGCTGAACCCGGCTTGTTTGCCTTGGATTTGTCTGCGGCTTTAGGCGCAAATGCATCGACCTTATCTACATAAATCCCGTTGATGTCAACGGCATTCACCGTTTCGTCATTCTTGATTAGGGATCCACGCTTGAGAACGGCTACTAATTGCTTGTTGCCGCCATTGGCACTGGCATAGGTTTCCAGTTCCTGGACATCGAATTCTTTCTTTTTGCCATACCATGACTCAACCTGGTCGCTCTCGAACTCTTTCACCGTAATTTGGGTGCGGCGGAGAGTAGCCTTCAAGGTATCTCCGGAATTCACAAAGGTGATTTCTACCGGTTTGTTCACCTGCCCACGAAGCATGGCTTTTGATTCATCAATATCCAGACCTTTCAAGCTCATTCCATCTACAGCTATAATATCATCTCCGGCCTGGAGTTCCGTTTCTGCCGCAGGGGTTCCAGGAATTACCTGAACCACATGGACGCCCTGAGGAACCTGGTAGATAGTTATTCCCAGGCCGCCGAACTGTTCATCAGCAATGCTTGGCGCAGCCAAAACTGCAGCCACCAGAGAGAACTTGACAAAACGATTCATGGGATGCTCCTTATGCAATCATCTTTTCCTTAAATATATAATAAAAACAGGAGAAAATCAAAAAAACACCAGCCCATTTACCGTTTTTTGAGGAAATTCTTTAGTCAAAAGGCCTTATTTCTTCAGTTTCTTCGGTATCGTCTCCACCCTGGTCCTCGGAGTCTTCTTCCTCATCTTCATAGTCTTCTATTGTCTTATCCCCAGGAACAATTATCAATCCTAGAGTCACGGGCTCCCCTTTTAGGTTCAGGTACGCTTCCAAAAAAAGGTTTGTAGAAAGGCGAAGCAGGCGTAAATCCAGCATGGTTCCACCCTTGTGGATACTTTTAGGATTTAGATTAAAAAACAAAAACTTTTTATTAATGTACTCAAACCTATCCTTTTCATAATTTATCTGCCATTCCGTATTTCCGTCATTTTCCTGCCGATAGAGACACCTATCTTTGTCAATGTCACATTCAAAGCTGGCACTCTCTTGATATCGTTTGTTCCATTCTCGGCTAAAGGCACAGCTTTGGACCCGACCAGTCCCGTTGCGCTGCTTATTCAATTGATCATTGATAACCACATAATCCATTTTCTGGTTTTTGACTTGTTCATACACTTTCATCAAAATGATATAAGCTTCAATATCTCCTGGACATTTCCCCGTCAAGTTGACATCCTCATGAGCTTTAAGAAGTGTCTGCTGCAAGTCTACATCTATGGCATCTGGGATTTCGCTTTCCTTAATTTTGTCCAAAACCTTTTTGGGCGGGACAAACACCACCTTGTCACCCTTCTTGACGGCATAGCCCAACTGGTCCCGCACATAATCCAAGCATTGCTGAACGTGAATATGTACAGTGTTAGAACCTCCCGAAACAAAGTCTACACCGATACGGACATTCCACTCACCTGCGTTGCTCCCTGTATTTTTGTCTATTTCACAAAAAGGTTCTTCCCGAATACCATCAATGAAAATAACCTTCGCGTTGAGTTTAGTCACCAAGGATTCTTCTTTATTCAAAGCCCCTCCCAAGCTCCAAAAATTCGGATTCAGTCGAAGGACCTCTGCAAAAGCCTTATCGCCATCTAAAGCCGGAAGCAACGAATCGTTCCGAGCATTTTTCTCTTTAAGCAGCTCAGAATACTCCGTCGTTACCGTCATATTGTTGAACCCATTACGAACAGCCGGAGCAGGTGCAGCAACCGCTAGCATCGAACAAAGAAAACTAAAAAAGGCAATAAAGGAAATCAGACGAATCATTTTCAAAAGATAGCTTTTTAAAATCACATAGACGGACTCAATATATCGGGCAAGTTCATCAAGTGCGGAATATGATAGTCCACCCACTCAGGAGTTTCTGGGGCGGGGTTCACATAAACCGTCGTCCAACCTCGGTCATGCGCCGGTTTTAAGTTGCGAAGGGAATCTTCAAGCAAGACTATATTAGAACCCTTTTCCGAAACCCATCTTTCCATTTTTGAGTAGGCACTGGCATGTGGTTTTCCTTCCCAACCAAGCTGTTTTAAATCAAACACTCCATCAATTTCGCCATCAATTTCCATATGAGCCATTCCCGCTTCACTCCAATCATGCCTACCATTGGTAAAAACATATCGGCGTCCCCTTAGGCTCTGTAAAAGCTTCTTTTTTTCAGGAGCTTTCTTGGGATAAATCAAATATTCCGGTTCGTGAATAAAATCAAAAAAAACATCCGGATCCACGTTGTTCCTTGCCATAAGTCCCGCAAGAGTGGTGCCGAACTGTTCTAGATAGTCTGTTCGGATCTTGTGGGCAGTCTCAAAATCCGTCCCGACTGTCTTTTGGACAAAAAGCGATATCCGATGATCAAGGGATTCTATAACACAGCGTTCCTCAGCACCATATAGTGTAAGGTCATAATCAAAAAGCCAAATCTTATCGGGAGTATTTCGAAGCATTACCTTAGACTACGTATCCATTCACGCTGATGAAAAACGGGGACTTGCAGCAAAGCAAGCTTGCGGGCGATTTTTTTCCCGGCGTCGGTTGCCATCTTTTCTTCCATGGGGTAAATCCCGACACGGCCCAAATCTAGACGATCTGCGTCAAAGCAGGTATCTATGGTAATGTCGCCAGTTTGCCGCTCCGTGGTATGGAGGCGGCAAGCCTTGCGGAGTTTTTCCAGCCTTTCTGCATCTAGCTCGAACCGTTTTTCGGCGATGCACCGGTCTATAAACTCAACCGCCCGTGGGCCGTGTTCGCCATCGTAGGCGTCGTCCATTCGCCTGCAGTCATGGAACAGGGCAAAAAGCCGAACCACTGTGATGTCCGCCCCCGTCTTGGAAGCGAGCAACAGCCCGTTGAACTCCACCTGGTGCCAATGTTCCAGCCCATGGTAGATCGAATCATACAGGCGTTCCGCAAAGGCGTAATCTAGAAGTCCGGTAAAGTCAAGCATGGGTTAGGGATTAGGATCTAGGGGTTAGGATTTAGGGGCTAGGATCTAGGGGTTAGGATCTAAGGAGATGTGAAGTGTGAGATTAGTAATGAGTTTTCAGTTATGAGTTGTGAGGCTCAGGGTTCGGGGTTCGAGGCTTGTGTAGGTTCCATAAATTTACCTACATTTCTGTCAAATGTCCACCGTTATCCTTTTCAACAAGCCCTACGGAGTGCTGAGCCAGTTCACTCCCGAAGCAGGCCACCCTGCCCTGGACACCTTCGGATTCCCTGCCGGTGTTTATGCGGCTGGCAGGTTGGACCACGACAGCGAAGGGGCCCTGCTCCTGACGGACAACGGCAAGCTCATCAAAAAACTCCTGGATCCGGAATTCGAACACCCCCGGACCTACCTGGCCCAGGTCGAAGGGCAAATTACCGAGGATGCCATCAGGCAACTGGCCAAGGGCGTCACCATCAAGGGATACCATACCAAGCCCTGCAAGGCCGAAATTGCCACCGAGCCGGACTGGCTCTGGCCCCGGAACCCACCGGTGCGGTTCCGGGCAAACATTCCTACCAGCTGGGTACAACTGACCCTTATCGAGGGCAAGAATCGTCAGGTGCGGCACATGACCGCCGCCGTCGGGTTTCCGACACTTCGGTTAATCCGTATAAAAATCGGGAATATCGCCCTTGGCGATTTACAACCCGGACAGTGGCGACAAATTACGGTCCCTATCCTAGGGTAACCTTTTCCCAGGCCTTACTTTCCTTGAAAAGTCCAAGGATTTCCCCGTCCAAGTCACCCGCTTTCACCATGCTTTCCAAAATGGAAAATGCCTTTTCTATAGGCATGGGCCTCTTGTAGGGGCGGTCCTTTGCCGTCAGGGCTTCAAAAATATCCAAGATGGTCAAGAGGCGAACTTCTTTTGGAATCTGCTCACCGCTCAAATGGTACGGATAGCCCCGTCCACTTAAGAGTTCATGATGTTCAGAGGCCCATATCGGCACGTGACAATATTCGTTAGGGAACTGAATTTGGTCAAGGATTCTCCCGGTCACAACCGCATGGCTCTGGATAACGGCACGTTCCCTGTCATTCAGCGTTCCTTTTCGGATAGAAAGATTTTCAATTTCTTCTTCCGTTAAAATAGGCTTTTCTTCGCCGCTTTCATCATGGTACTTTTCCACCATGATTTTTTTCAGAAGTTCCAGTTTTTCATCGGGCACAAACTCCGCACGATTGATGCGACGGATTTCGTCCAAGGCTACATCCCGATCCTTCTTGCGGACTTCCTTTTCTTCGGCGGTAATTTCTCCCCGGTATACGGCAATTTCATCCAGCAGGGAAATCTTGACAAAGCGATCCTCGATTACCTTCATCTGGGCGCCCAGCTTGCTTTCCTTGTCCATGATTTCCAGAGGCACGGCAAGCTTACCTACATCGTGGAGCCAGACACTCATGAGAAAACTGCGGCGACGAGATTCCTCAAATTTCCAGGGATGGTCCGTCTTGTCCAACCAATCCAAAAAACTTTCGGCAATCTGGACCATGTTACGAGTATGGTTTGCCGTATAAGAAGATCGTTCGTCGATAGCCTGAGAAAGAGTCCGGACTACGGAGTCCAGCAACCGCTGGGTCTGTTCTGCGGCGCGGGCTCTCTGCTCTACAAATTCCGTCACATCTCCAATCACCACAATGACCCCAACCTTCTTCCCATTTTCACGAAGAATGGAGGCTATCATGTGCAATTGGATGATTTTTCCATTGGCACAGTATGGAACAAGGCCTTCATGTACAGCGCCATCCTTGTCATAAATGGCATCCATAATGGTCTGGTTGAACTCGTCATTGATTTCGGAACCAAAGAAGGCGGCCACCACGGACTTGCCTTCTAGCTGGTCCCTTGTTTTTTTGAGAATCATCTCAGTGGCGTTGTTCACGTAGCTGATGACACCTTCGCAATTGACGGCAATCACCCCTTCCATCATGTCCTTGACGATGATGTCACTGATTTGCGAATGAATTTTTCCTTCCATAACCAGACCCGACTTACTTTAAGCTAAAAGGCCTTTTTTACCACGATGTCTACTTGTCCACCCTGCAGGGCCACTACCACGTCATCGGCCAGGTTTGCCACGATGGACTTTTCCAGTTCGTCCCAAGTTTCGCCCTTAGCCTTCTTAGCGCCTTCACGGTAAGCATTGAGGGTCCACAGAGGGTCAGCCAGACTGACCACCGAGGGTGTTCCCGGGATATAGAAAGTTTCGGACATACTGACGCTTCTTTCGTAATCAACCAACATAAACTCAGCAGCCAGGCGAATTTTGGCCATAATACCTACGGCAGCGGCATTGGTCTTGGATGTCGAAACATCCAACAACTTTTCACGGCGTTCCGCGGTCAGGAGTTGGTTCGGGCGCAAGGTCACATGAAGTTCAAAACTCTTACCTTCGCTTTCTACCCAGAACTTGCCTTCTGAAAAACGAAGCAGTGCCGGAAGCATTTCCACCAGCTCTTCGGCCAACAGACGAAGTCGGTAGGTTTCCTTCTTGTCCAGTTCCCTATAGGCGGCGGACGTGGCCGTTTCTTTCAGTATTGTTTTAAGGTCAGTGGCATTGACGGAAAGCTCACAAACATCGGATTTCATCTAAACCCTCTTTAGTATAAAAGAACACTCTAAAAATAACATTCCCCAAAAGAAATGCAATTCTTTTTTTGTACATAACCGGCAAAATAAGGTAGGCAACATCAAAAACGCCCTGGATGGCTTTCATCCAGGGCATCGAGTCTAATTAAAAAACCGTTTCCGAAGTCTTTTGACCGACTACTTCTTGATCCTGTGGTAACCACGGGTATGGGTTTCAGAAGTGCGGCTGTAATTCTGTTCCAGGAGCTGCGGAGTCTGGCCAAAGCTCATGTAGCAGGGGGTTGCTTCTTCACGAATAACGGTAATCTGGTAAATGTAGGGGCCCGTTGCAAGCTTGCGTCCCTTCTGGGAAACAGGGTACAACTTCATAGCCACCAGCATGGCACCAGAACCGTATGCAGGAATCGGGCCATCGGGACTTTCACAAACATTGCCCGGAGAAGCCTGAGGACCTAGCGCAGCCTTGAATTCTTCGGCAGTCATCTGCTGGTTGTACTGGTTCACAAAGTGACCCATGTGGTCAAACACGCGAACGTTTACACGGAAAGGCTGGGTCGTGGTGAAAGCATAGCTCACGCAGCTTTCCACACCATTTTCGGCGAAGCACAGGGGCTGCCCGTCCGGGAGGCCCTTACCGGTCTTGGTGAAGGTCCCTTCGGCACCGGCAGTAGCGTACTTTAACATATCAGCCTGAGACATATTCATGGGGTCCTGACCGGCTACAAGCGGAATGGAATACATCTGAAGTTCACCCGTAGCCGAAGGAGAAAGGTCATCGCCGCCGGCAATATCCGTCAGCTTCTGGGACTGCTGGGCAAAATCCGGACGGTTGATAGACTTGTCTTGAGGCACTGAAACTTCTTCGTAATCCACGGAGAAGGTCGCCTTCGCCCATTCTTCAGGGAACCCTTCCACACTCTTGCCTGAGACGGAAGTAATCTTGAGGGGGGTTCCGTCGGGATTAACCATGAGTTCGTTCCAAATTCCAGTGTAATTCTCAATATCGGGAGTCGTGTAGTAGTTAAACGCCATACCGTCACCGCCCCTCAGACCGGAGGCATCCACATGGCCGTCCTTGTCCACCAGGACTCCGCTGAAGGAATACATCACACCATCGGCACCCTTGTCTTCGCCGGCGGACATCTCTGTCACTACCAGGCCCAAGGTATCCTGCCCGACGACGTTACCATTGGCGTCGTACTTGTTACGGGTCACGATAATCACAGGAACTGCACCACCGGCCCCAAGTTTGCAGGTCGAAGCGCCGGCACAGGCGGCAGCGGCAGCGGCGTTGGCCTTAATGGCATCGATGGTCGCTTGGTTCAAGGCTGTGTTCAAGAACATGCTAGCCACGGTCTTGCCGTCCTTGATGGTCACCATCACGTCGGTTACCGTGGGCTGGCCATACTTAGAAGGAGCCAGTTCAGAAAGGGAGGTTCGCATGAACATATTGGAACCGTCGGTCTGGCGGTCGGCATAGAAGAAGTGCAGGTGGTGCCAGGTGTTCGCCTGCCATGTTGCAGAACCGGCAACGCAGTTGCTATAGCCCGCCAAGGGTTCACCCTCATGGCAACCATGGTTGTTCTGGGCCAAGGTTTCCACATCCACACGGCCGGGAGCAGCCAGGTGAGTACCACCGAGGTCAACGACCAGCACACCGTCCACGAAAATCCACATATCGTCGTCACCGGTGAATTCAAAGACTTCGTGGTTGGGAACCTGGTTTTCGGGCTTGTACTTAAACTTGGCGTAACCCATCATGGTAAAGCCGTAGTTTCGTAGGTGCTGGGCGCCAAGGGAACCATTTGCGGCGGCAGCCGCCTGGGCAGCCCCTTCAACCTTAGGACCACCATTGGCCAGCCAGGAATTACAAAGGGCTGCGGTATTCTGGTTATTGTAGTCGGTCTGGTCGCCAGCATACTGATAGTTATACGGAGGGCAGAAAATGGACAATGATTGAGCACCAAACTGCTGACAACCCTTATTGCTTGCCTCCTGAACTTCCGGGACGCAAGCAGCCTGGCCCAAGTGATTTCCTGAATATCCAGCGCCATCTGTGGAATCCAGAGGAGAATAGCCACCGTTATTGTAGTTATAATCCACCTGGTAGTAATTGGTTCCCGACACCTGGGGCAAATCCAAGGTACGGTTAATTCGCCAGTTTACGTTTGGAACATCGCTATACCACTGGTCAAAATGGGCGTTGTCGCAACGGTCAAAACCCTTCTGGATATGGACCCCGTCGTACATGTCGTACTCACCCTCCTTGGGAGGGTCGAAAGCCAGATGGTTCATCACCATACCCGGAGTATACCAAACCTCGTTTCCCCAAGCACCAGCCGCACAACTTTCTCCGCTGACATCGCTTGTGGCATTGTGGTAACCACGGTGCTTTGAACCGGCGCACTCGCCGTACTTCAGGACGGGGCCAGGACTAGTCTGCCGCAAATAGGCCGGAAGGCTCGTGCCGGGGTCCTCGTTGGCAGTCATCGGCAGACCGTTTGTGCCAATCATGGCCCCCTGCCGAGAAGACTGGTTTCCGCAGCTACGGTGCAAGGCATCATTTGCGAACCAGGTTGCATCATATCCAGCCTTTCCATAGCCCTGAATTTCTGCGCCATGGCCTGCAGCATATTCTTCCGAGAAATTTTCGAAGTCCGGGTGTGTCACGCTAAAATCGCGGACCACAATATCTAGCTGGGCAATTTTTTCGGCACCGAAGGAAAGGGGTGTTCCGGCCAGGACCATTCCTGCCATTAACCAGGAATACTTTTTCATATAACTCAATCTCCACCTATATGCATAGGTATAATTAGACCTAGGTAAATATAACCCCAAAAAAAGGATTCTGCCAGCACCTTTTTTGAAAAATTACGGAAATAAGGGCCTTTGTCGTTTTTCTGTGACCCAAAACAAGCCTATTTCCTATAATTTTCCCCATGAATTGGACTCTTATCGTAACCCTGCTTTTTGTGTTGCTCTTTGTGCGCATTTTCTGGGCGCATGTCAAGGCAAACAACGCCCGCGGCCAAGCCTACAAGCACCTGGCTCCAAAAGACAAGCTGGCCGTACTCAAGGAATGCCTGCTCAACGACCCCACCGAAACAAATCTCTCAAACTTGGGGTATTTTCTCAAGGAATCCGGGTCGGACCAAGAGGTCCAGTCCTACAAGCCCTTACTGGAAAAACAGCTGACTCTGGCCAACCAAAAGGCCGGACTAGAGGCCTGGGACGAACTTTACGTAGAGCAATCCAATTGGATAGACCAGATTCGTCCCTTGGAGTTTGATGAAGCAGAAAACGCCCTGAAAGAGGGGGACAAGAAGGCCTACATCGAGCACTCCCTGGAGGGAATTTCCAGGCTATATTCCGACCGGGCCATCGAGGAAGTTCTTAAGCATCTCGAACCAGACTATCCCAAAGCCGAGACACTTTTGTTGAGTTACAGGCAGCTTGTAAACGCTTGCGAAGAAAGCCGCGCCGATGAAAAGTCCCTGGAAGCCCTCCGAAAAAAAAGGGATGCCTGGATAGAAAATCTACTCACCATAGAACCATAAAAACGGCATCTTCGTGTTTAAATTGGCGATTTTCGGTCAAAATCATCAATTTTAGGGTTCTTCGGCTCCCAGCTCAATGTTAGTTTATCTGTAAAGAACGGAAAAATTTTACATTCCGTCCTTTACACACAAGTTTTTTGTTGTTATATTTGGCCTCAAAAAGAAACAATCAACCCTAAAAGAGGTTAAAATGGCAACTGTTATCCGTCTCGCTCGCTTCGGCAAGCGTCACAACCCCATCTACCGCGCCGTGGTCATCGACAGCCGCAAGGCACGCGACGATAGCTTTATCGAACAGGTGGGTTTCTACAACCCCAACCTGAAGAAGCCCGAAATCCGTTTCGAGCAGGAAAAGGTCCTCAAGTGGCTCCAGACCGGCGCTCAGCCCTCTGACACCGTCCGCAGCCTCCTAAAGAAGGTGGGCATCATGGAACTCTTCCACGAGCTCCGCGCCGGCCGTTCCATCGAAGGCAAGGTCGCCACTCCTAAGGCCGACAAGGCCAAGAAGGCCAAGCTCGGTCCCAAGGCTCTCGCCAAGATCGAAGCTGAAAAGGCCGCCAAGGAAGCCGCCGCTGCCGAAGCCGCTGCAGCCGCCGAAGCTCCTGCCGAAGCTGCCGCTGAAGCCCCGGCCGAAGCCTAATCGCACCCTTTTGCAGAGTCCTGTGCCTCGTGCGCAGGACTTTTTTCGTCTAAGGACGATTCCTCAGTTATCAGTCCTCAGTTATAGTTGTCAGTGTATAATTTGGCGCCAAAGGCGCGATTATAAGAACTCACAACTCATAACTCACAACTCATAACTCACAACTCATTACTAATCTTTCACCCCACACCTCCCTAGATCCTAGCCCCTAGATCCTAGCCCCTAGATCCTAGATCCTAACCCCTAACCCCTAGATCCTAACCCCTATCCCCTACCCAATGCCCGACTACTCCAACTACATCACCGTCTGCGAACTCATGGGAAGCCATGGCGTCAGGGGCTTTATCAAGGCCCGGCCCACGACCCATGACCCGGAGCGGCACAAGCTGTTGAAGGCCGTGGTGGTGGAAAAGGTGAACGGGCAGTTCGTGGAACTGGAAGTGGAAGAGTCCAAGCAGGCAGGGGCGCTCTGGCACCTGAAGTTCAAGGGATTCGACACTCCGGAATCCTTGCGGCCCCTGGTGAACGGGAGCCTGATGGTAAGCCCCGACGAGCGTATTCCCGCCCCCGAAGGGGAGTTCTACCTGGACGACCTGGCAGGCTTTGCAGTCAAACTCTCGGACGGACGCACCGTAGGCGAAGTGCTGGAGGTGCAGGAACTGCCCACTGTAGACGCCTTCCTCATCAAGTTTGCCGAAGAAGCTCAGGGGGAGTTTTCCAAGAAGCCCATTCTTGCCCCCTGGATTGAGGACTGCGTGTCAGAAATTGACGAAGAAAACCGGGCCATCGTCTGCGACGGCGACTACCTGCGGGCGCTGTGCCCCGAGGAGCGTTCATGAGAATCGACTGCATCACCATATTCCCCGAGATGTTTGCCCCCATGAAGCAGTCCATCATGGGCCGCGCCCAGAGCAAGGGAATCCTGCAGTTCAACACCGTGTTTTTGCGGGACTTTGCCGTGAACGACTACGGCCAGGTGGACGACGTGCCCTACGGCGGCGAACCGGGGATGGTGCTCAGACCTGAACCCCTGGCCCAGGCTATCCGTAGCACCGGCGTCAAGGAAGACGGCGGCAAGGTCATCTACATGACCGCAGACGGGGTGCCCCTCACCCACCAGATTGCCGCGTACCTTTCCAAGGAAGAACACCTGGTCATCGTGTGCGGGCACTACAAGGGAATCGACGACCGCATACGCCAGTCCGAGGTGGACATGGAAATTTCCATCGGGGATTTCGTGGTGAGCGGAGGCGAACTGCCCGCCATGCTCCTGACCGACGCCGTGGTGCGGCTAAAAGACGGGGCCCTCGGGAACCGTGAATCCGGCGACACGGACTCCTTTGCCCAGGGGCTACTGGGTTGGCCGGTCTATACCCGCCCCGAGGTTTTCGAGGGCAAAAAGGTGCCCGAAGTGCTGCTTTCGGGTCACCACAAGAACATTTCTGAATGGCGGAAGCAGGAATCCTTGAAAAGAACCGAGGAAAGACGCCCCGACATCCTTGAAAAATTCAAATTAAATGCTAAATTTGGCGACAAATAATTAAGAGGTACACATTATGTCCCTGAACATCGAAGCTATCCATAACGAAAACGTAAAGGCCGAAGCCCCGAGCTTCCGCGCCGGTGACACCGTCACTGTGAACGTAAAGGTTATCGAAGGAACCAAGGAACGCATCCAGCCTTTCCAAGACCCTCACGGTCCGCAAGATGTCCGGCGCCGTCGCCGTGGAACGCATTTTCCCGGTGAACTCCCCCCGTATCGAATCCATCGTCCTGGATCGTGCCGGTAAGGTCCGCCAGTCCCGCATCTACTACATGCGTAACCTCCGCGGTAAGGCCGCCCGTATCGACGAACGCGAGGCCTAATTAGGCTTTCGGGGGTGATTTCCCGATGAACGGGAATTCCCGACAACAAGTTATCCCGCCCACGCACTCAAGCGTGAAGGCGGGTTTTGTTGTATATTCCCACGACGACCAGGAGCGAAAAATCATCATCCTGGACAAGGGCGAACTTGCGGCAGTGGATAATTCCCTGACTCCCCGCAAGGTGCACTTTACCATGCAGCCCGGCGACCTGGTAGGGGTAGCCGCCCTATTGGAGCGGGAACCTTTCCGCTACGACCTGGAGGCCACCAGGGATTCCGAAATCACCGTGGTGGGCGAAGACTGCATGGAGTCCGAACTCAAGAGCATTCCCCTTTGGCTTTTGGCGGTTATCCGCGAGCTTTCGGCCAGAAACCGCCAACGGAAAGAAGCCCTCCGCCATAGCCGGGCCGCAAATTCCCTCGTGAGCCTCTCCGAATTCTGCAGGCACCTGAAAAAGGGCGAGCCCTACCCGCTAGAAAGCCTTGTGCAGGAATTCTGCTGGCAAACCAAGGCATCTGCCCCCGAAGTCAAGGAAGACCTGAAGTCACTCAGCCGGCGCAAGTTCGTGGAGATTGCCGGGATGGACCCCGTGGTGACGGTCACCCAGCCCGAACTTTTGGAACTGTTCGTGGACTACCTGGAATCCGAAGCGCAAGAAAAGCCCTGGCCGCCCCTGCAGCTCACGCTAAACCAGAAGAAGGCCCTTGTTAGGTTGTCTGTAACCGAAAGTGACTTGTCCCAGGATCCTCCGGCATGGCTCGCCTTTTTCCAGAAGAACAACATTGCCCTCACCGCCGCCGACTGGATAAAGATGCAGGGCCTCGGCTGGTTCATAAACTCCAAGGGCGACCTTTTCGGCCCGGATTCCAAGAAGATTGAATATTTTCTCCTGGCGCTGCGCTACGAAATCAACCTGAGGGGGGTGCTGTAATGAAACTCTCCGCCGGTGATTTTCTGTGCCTGGAAGGGGACTTCGCCAGTTCCCTCTACATCGTCATTTCGGGCACTCTTTCAGGGACAGGCAGCGCCCAGACCGCCGCGACCCCAAGGCTGTTCGAGCCGGGCGACATCATAGACGTGTTCGGCCTGCTGGAACACGCCCCCAGGGAATACACCCTGAAGGCCGAAGAAGATTGCGAAATCCAGGTGGTGGAACACGAACAACTTAACACCATCCTGGACGAAAAACCCTCGTGGCTCCGGTCCATCATCGAATTTCTAATCCGCCGGAACCACATCGGCGAAGAAAACGCCCGCAAGAGCAACCTAGTGCAGGCCCTGCCTTCGTTACTTTACCTGCTCTCTGGCATTCTGAAGGAACAGGGCGGCAACACCGCTCCCATGGCAACTGTTTCTACACGGGCCGCCCGCATGAACGGCACCCGCCCCGAAGAATGCCGCAAGCTGTTCAAGGTCCTCCAGGAACTGGGCGTCCTCAAGATTCAAGAAGATTCGGTGCAGGTGCAGTCCCCCGAACTTTTGCACCTGCTTTACGAGACGCTGCGCTACCGCGCCCTGGAACAAAAGATCAGCCCCAACATCCTTTCCATGACCGACCAGATGGTGCTGACGGTATTCATCAGGCTTTCGCAGCGGAGCAAGGACCCGCTTAGAAACGGGCTCAGCGCCATCTCTACGGCAGACCTGAAAAAGGAATCCAAGAAATCCATGCACGGCATGACCCTCACCACCCGCACCATCGGCGCCCTGGTGGAAAAGGGCATACTGACACCGTCGACCTCCCTGGACTTTCACCAGCCCCTGGACCAGGCGGAGTTCTTTTTCGGGGATTTCGACCGGATTATGGACCTGCTGGAACTGAACCGGATATTCCCTCTGCTGGACAAGAAGCTGGTGGAGTAGCCTCTGTGATTTTAGGCACAATGTATCACGCGTCACAATCTGACTTAGGTGAAATTATCTATATATGCCATTGGGTAAAAAATACAAAAATCTTACAAAAGGAGAAATTATGAAAAAACTACTCTGGACGTCGGCGATGGCCCTCACGGCTGCCGCCTGCATGA
>CALATK010000053.1 GCA_937891805.1 uncultured Fibrobacter sp.
AAAAGCGTCGGCCAAGGATGGGGAGGGTGCAGGGAGGGGCCCGTGCGGCCTTCGCAACTCCGAGCTGGGGCCCCGCCCGCAAGCATTGTTCTAAATTTGCGGGCGGAAATTCATCGTCTTTTAAGGCGAACAAATCGAGAGGACAGCACCCGCGATGAAAAAAGTGGTTGTAAAAATTGGTGGCAGCCTGGCAATCGACGAAGCCAAGCTGGCTGATTTTGTGTCGGCAGTCTCTACCCTCCCCGGTAGTGGCTGTCAGGTGGCCGTGGTTCACGGCGGTGGCAAGGACATCAACGAAAACATTGCCTTGCTCAAGGAACAACCCACATTCATCGACGGTCTGCGAGTCACAACCCCCGGCATCATGAAGATGGTCGAGATGACCCTCTCGGGCCACGTGAACAAGAAGCTTGTGCGCATGCTCCTGAACAACGGCTGTGGCGCCGTCGGTATTTCGGGCGTAGACGCAAACCTGTTCCAGGTGGAAAAGAAGCAGGGCAAGGTGGACCTTGGCCTGGTAGGCGAAATCAAGAAGGTGAACCCCGGCATTGTGACCGCGCTCTGGGGTGCGGGGTTTGTTCCCGTGGTAAGTCCGATTTCGATTGGCCCTGACGCAAACGGTAAGGTTGTGAGCTGGAACGTGAATGCCGACACGGCTGCATCTGAACTGGCTGTGGCGCTCGAGGCCGACCAGTTCGTGCTGGTGAGCGACGTGCCGGGCGTGATGGACGAAAACAAGAATGTAATTCCCGAACTGAGCGAAGCGGACGCCGAAAAGCTGATCGAGGCTGGCGTCATCTCCGGCGGTATGATTCCCAAAGTCCGCGAGAGTTTCAAGTCGATCCGACGAGGACTCAAGAGCATCCACATCGTGGGTTGGAAGGATGCGGAACACTTTGGCAAACAAATTAATGGAGATTTAAACTATGGCACAATTCTCAGCTAACCTGCTCGAACAGGACAAACAAATTATCGCGCCGCTCTACGGCAAGGCTGACATCAACTTCGTAAAGGGCGAAGGCTCTTACCTCTATGATGACCAGGGCAACAAGTACCTGGACTTCGTGGCCGGTATCGCCGTGAACGCGCTCGGTCACCAGAACCAGGCGATTAAGGATGCGGTGGTGGAACAGATGAACCACTTCAACCACATCAGCAACCTTTACCCGAACTACCCGCAGATTGAACTCGGCAAGGCTCTCCTTGAAATCACCAAGTTCGACAAGGCCTTCTTCTGCAACTCCGGTACCGAAGCTAACGAAGGCGCTATCAAGTTCGCACGTAAGTACTTTGACCGGAAGGGCGAAAAGAATCGGCAGAAGATTATCACGTTTGTGAACAGCTTCCACGGCCGTACTTATGCCGCTCTTTCTGCGACGGGCCAGCCGGCTATCAGGGAAGGCTTCGGCTCCATGCCGGGCGACTTCGTTCACGTGACTTGGAATGACTGCGCTGCATTGAAGGCCGAAGTTAACAAGGACACTTGCGCGATCATGCTCGAAAGCCTCGCTGCCGAAGGCGGCGTGATGACGCTTTCCGCCGAAATGGTCGCTACGATTAACAGCCTGCAGAAGGAATGCGGCTGCCTTGTGATCGTTGACGAAGTGCAGGCGGGTGTGGGCCGTCTCGGAACCTTCCTCGGTTTCGAAAAGTACGGCCTGAATCCGGATCTGGTAACGCTCGCGAAGGGCATTGGCGGCGGTCTCCCGCTCGGTGCGGTGCTCCTGCGCCAGAAAATTGCCGACCAGCTGAAGGCTGGCGACCACGGCACCACATTCGGCGGCAACCCGATTGCATGCGCTGCCGGCCTCGCCGTCGTGAAGCAGATTCCGGGACTCCTCAAGAATGTGGCTGAACGCTCTGCCCAGCTGAAGGCCGGTTTGGCGAGCCTTGTGGAAAAGTACAGCTTCGCCAAGGAAATCCGCGGTGAAGGCCTGATTCTCGGTGTGGTTCTTGACGAATCCATGCCGGTGGGCAACATCATCGCCGCCGCCCGGGGCGAAAAGCTCATGGTGCTTAGCGCCAAAGGCAACGTGCTGCGTATGCTCCCGCCGCTGAATGTTTCGGCTGCGGAAGTGGACGAAGCACTGGAAAAGCTTGGCCGCGCTTTCGAAGCAGCTGCTAAGTAAAACTGGCAGCCGCGAAGTAATCCAAAAGTCATCCGCTTTTGCGGCGATTGTCATCCCCGTTGTCATTCTGGAGGGGCAAAGCCCCGATAGAATCACGGGGATCTTTTTTTTGATGTATATTGTATCAAGAGGTTCTCATGAAAACTTTTGTCGTTTCTGCCCTTGTGGCTTTTTTTGCCTTGCCGGCTTTCGCTTCCCAGAACGTGGTCAAGGTCGATGACCTGCACCCCGGCGTTGTCATCAACAAGGACAACATGATGTCCGCCGACCTGGCAATTTGGAACCCGCCTAGCCGCTATTACGATATGACCCCTGCGCTTGTGGACGGCGGCTACACCCTGTATCGCTTCCCCAACGGGAGCCTTTCCAACGATTACCACTGGAACGGTATCGGCAAGTACGACGAAACGGGACTCTGGACTCCCGATGAGACCAAGTGGGCCCGGGGCTTTTTGGGCGAGACCGCTTACCGTGGCACCACCAAGGACAACTACGGTTTTGTCCGCCGGAGCCACCTGGCCGACGGCAAGATGGAGACCATGTGGTGGGGCGAAATTTTGGACCCGGTGGACCCGCCCTGGATTGTGGTGGAATTCCCTGAAAAGGTGAACCTGGATTCCATTCAGATCGATTGGGGTAAGCTCCGCCCTAAGGCTTTTGAACTGGCCTACTGGACGGAAGACTACGCCGGATACCCCGGCGTGCACCAGGCTCTTGAAAACAAGCTGAAGGTAGAAGCCACGGTGCGGGTGAATTCCGCCACCACCAAGTACAAGTTCAAGCAAATCAATACCCGCTACGTGGCCGTCCGTTTCAAGACCACGGACCTGCCGTCAAAGGGCGTGCAGATTTGCGAGATGAAACTCTACAGCGGCGAGACGGAT
>CALATK010000054.1 GCA_937891805.1 uncultured Fibrobacter sp.
CTGATTGCAGACCTTGTGAAGACCGCCAAAAAATCCGTAGTATTCATCGACCCGTTTGCGACCGTCGAGGTGCTGAAATTTGCAGCCATGCGGGCGAAGGGTGTTTCAGCGACCATCTACTCCCCACGAATTACGCCTGAATTCAGGGCCGCTGCGGATTTACACAAGAAGCAATACCCGGGGCTGGAACTGAAGACCATGCGCACGATTCACGACCGTTTTCTTCTGGTCGATGACACCGTATATCATTTTGGCGCTTCGTTCAAGGATATGGGTAACGAGATGACGGCTTTCAGCGTGCTGGATTTCGTGACACCGGCGGAAGTCATCGAGAAAGTGAGGGAAAGTACGAAAGGGTGAAAAGGGGGTCTTAGGGGCAGAGCCCCTAGGAGAGGGGGTAGCGGATGCGGCTAGGAGATCCCCGCCAAGATGATAGCGGATCCTCGCCGGAGCCTGCCCTGAGCAAGGCCGAATGGGCGAGGATGACGAGAAGGGTCGCGGGGATGACAAGTCGCAGAAGCGAGGGGGAAGCGTCCCCCTTTCAATAAAAAACTACCGGCCGTTCAACAGGATTCGGGCGGGTTCGTGGAGGATGCCGTTGGAGGCGATGGAGCTGTAGCCTTCGTGGACAGAGGCGATGGGGTGACCCGCATCGTCGAAGAGGTCCGACTCCCCTTCGATGGTGGTGAACTTTCCGCCCGCTTCCTTGAACAGAAGCGGGTAGGCGGCGATGTCCCACAGAGAGACAACGGGGTCCACCATCACTTCGGCGCGGCCCGACGCCACCATGTAATAGCCGTAGCAGTCGCCCCAGCCGCGGTAGAGGTTTGCGCTCCGGCGGAGTTTCGCGAAGCCTTCGCCAAAGCCAACCGTTTCCATGGTGTTCACCGTTCCCGAGAGCACCAGGGCGTCGGCCAGGGAATGGACTCTGGAGCAGCGGACCGGGTGCCCGTCCAGAAACGCGCCACCGTCTTGAACCGCCCACACGGCGCTGTGCAGGGCCGGTATGCGGATGACGCTTGCCACGGGCACGTTCTTGCGGTAGAGTGCAATCAGCGTGCCGAACAGGGGAACGCCCCGGATGAATGACTTGGTGCCGTCGATGGGATCTACAATCCAGCGGTATTCCTTGTCGGAAAGGCCGTCGCCGAATTCTTCGCCCAGCACGCCAAAGTCGGGTGTTTCCTTGAGCCAGAATTCACGGAGCAGCTCTTCGGTGCTCTTGTCGGCGAGAGTCACGGGCGTCCTGTCCGCCTTCCATTCGATGCTCAAGTCCCGCTGGAAATACTTCAGGATATTTTCTTCGGCCATCTCGGAGGCCTTGAGGGCGATTTTCAAAAGATCCTGATTTGTAGCCGTTGCCGCCATCTATGCCTCCCCTTTCCACTTTTTGACGAGGGCCATCAGAAGTTCGTTTTCTTCGGGCCTACCCACCGTGATGCGCACGTGCTCGGGCATGCCGAAACTGGTGAGCCCGCGGACAATCATGCCGTTCTGTTCCAAAAATGCCACAAGGTCCTTCGCCTTGGCTCCAATGTGGACGCAGACGAAATTCGCCTGGGTGGGAAGCACCTTGAAGCCGAGAGCCGTAAATTCGCGAGTGAGGAACTGGATTCCATCGCCGTTCATTTTGCGGGTGGCCTCTACGTGGTCGGTATCCCCAAGGGCGGCGATGGCGGCTACTTGTGCCGCCTGGTTCACGTCGAAGGGTGGTTTCACCTTCCACAGGTGACGCACCACTTCGGCGCTGGCCATGGCATAGCCTACGCGAAGCCCTGCAAGACCGTAAATCTTGCTGAAGGTGCGGTTGATAAAGAGGTTCGGGAACTCGTCCAGGGCGCCTACCAGCTTGGGGTAGTCGGGAGCGGTAGCGAATTCGGAGTAGGCCTCGTCCAAAAACACCAGCACGTTCTGCGGGACTTTTTTCAAGAAATCGCGGATTTCGGTTTCGCTGTAGTAAAGGCCCGTGGGGTTGTTGGGGTTGCAGATAAAAGCCACGCGGGTCTTGTCATTTATGGCCTTGGCAAGGTCATCGAGGCAGGTCTTGGCCTCCCCTTCGCCTACGCCAACGAAATCCGCCCCGTTGGAAAGGGTGGTAAACTTGTAAACGGAAAAGGTGGGCGTAATGGCCACACAGTTGTCGCCCTGACGGATGAACGCCTTCCCTACCATGTCGATGATTTCGTCGGAGCCGTTGCCCACCACAATCTGTTCGCGCTTGACGCCGAACTTTTCGGCCAGAGAGCGAATCATGGAAGGGGCGTCTCCGCGGGGGTAAAGGTGCAGACTGTCCGCAATCTTGTGGAAGGCCTCCACCGCCTTGGGAGAAGCTCCCAGCGGGTTTTCGTTGGAGGCCAGCTTCACCACCTTGGTAAGGCCGTAACGTTCGCGGATTTCCTCGATGGTTTTTCCGGGAACATAATCCGAAAGCTTGGACAATTCTGGACGGGGTTCAATCATAATCACCTCTTTTTCGCAAGAGCAAATCTAGTAATTCCACCGGATTATTTTAAATTTGGCTTCATGAAACGCCTCGCCGTACTCGCCACATTCATAATGGCCCTGTTCGCCACAAGCGCTTTTGCGCTGGACCCCATCTGGGACATGCACTACACCTTCGGCCCCGAAAGCCATAGGGCTCCCAAGTTCGGCGCAGGCGTAGGGCTCCGTTCCGACTTTGATTCCCACGTGCTGTTCCCCGCCAACATCATGGGGACCATTTCCAAGGATTTTGAAATCGGCGCGAAGATTGACATCGATACCTACAACAAGATGGACAACACCCAGCTGTCTCTGGACATCGGCGGTAAATACCATCTGCAACCAGGAAGGTTCATTGAGCTGGACGGCTACTTCGGGCTGAACAGAAACAACGGCAGCGCAGTGATTCTCACCTACGGGACGGAACACTTTATCGCGAAGAACTTCTCCAACTTTTACGAAGCCCGGGCCGGTTTCCTAGATGGTGTCACCGGTGAAGATGGCTACGTAAAATTCGCCTTTGGCATGACTCCCACCTTGAATTTCGGACACACGGTCCGGGTGATGATTGAAATCAACACCTCCGAAAGCGTGGGGCATATTTCCGACGACTTCATGATCGATATCATTCCCAAGCTGGAAGTAGCCCTGGGTGCGGCACGTGTCCGGCTGGACTTTGACATCGGCGTCATGCAAGAAAAGAACAATGACCAGAAGACCATTGCTCTTTACGTGATGACGGCTTTATAGAAATTCGGAATGCGGATTTCGGAATTCGGAATTATTTCTAAAACAACATTCCTAATTCCTACTTCCTAATTCCGAATTGATCTAGCTCACCGTAAATTTCTCGCCATCATAATCGATAGTTACCGGCTTTGCGGCACTCACGTCCCCAGCGAGGATGGCATGGCTTAGCGGGCGTTCCACGTTACGTTCCAAGTAACGCTGGATCGGCCGCGCGCCGAATTCCGGCTGGTAAGCGCCGTCGGCAATCGCATCCAGGGCGGCGTCGGTCAGGGTCAGCTGCAAATCCTGACGGGCGGCGCGTTCGGCGAGTCCCTTGAATTTGAGTCTCACGATGTCACGAATCTGCGGCTTCGTCAAGCTCTGGAACACCAGCACTTCGTCTAGCCTGTTCAGGAATTCCGGCCTGAAGAAACTGCGAAGTTCCGGCTCGATTTCCTTCAGGGTCACGGGCTTTGCATCACCCGCGCGGTTCTGGAAGTGAGCGGTGTTCCAGAT
>CALATK010000055.1 GCA_937891805.1 uncultured Fibrobacter sp.
GCTGATTGAATCGGCAGGCTACGTGAGCCTCGGCCTTTCGCAACCGCTAGCCTCAGGTATCGCCCCTTCGACATTCAAGGAACACATCCAGCAACGCACCCGCTGGGGCCGTGGCGTTATCGCCACCGCAAAGCAGCTCAAGTTCATGTTCAACCGCAAACTGGGCATCTCGCAGAAACTGAGCTACCTGAGTTCCGTACTCTACTGGTTCTCCCCCGTCAAGAACCTGATCTACCTGCTTTCGCCCCTGATGTTCGCCGTATTCTGCGTACCGATATTCAAGTGCTCACTGATTGACCTTGCCCTGTTCTGGCTACCGATGCATCTGATGTCCATGTGTGCGCTCCGCATCACGAGCCAAGGGAAGATTTCTGCCCGCTGGAGCGGGATCTACGAGACATCCGTCATGCCCTTCTTGCTAATGCCGATAATCAAAGAGACTCTGGGCATTACACTTTCAAAATTCAAGGTGACAACGAAGGACAAGCGCAACTTCCACAACAAGGTCGACAAGAAGACCGTCGCCCCGTTTGCTGTTTTGCTCGCCCTCACTGTCGCGGGCATCGTCCACATGAGTTATATGATTATCGCGCTCGGGTTTATCGAAATTCTCGCCGTGCTCTTCTGGCTTGTGCGCAACGCCTACTACCTCACCATGTGCCTGTTCCTTGGGATGGGGCGCGATTCCGATGGAGAACCCGTGAAGGTCCTTGCCGCCGAAAAGGTGACGGTGAAAAAACAGGCCGGCCTCGAAATCGAAGGCATTACCACGAAACTCACAGAACACGGCGTGGACATCTATACCGACGAGCTGAATGTCCTGAACCTGGGCGAACCCATCGGCCTCACCCTATCGAAAAAAATGTACACCCTGCAGGTTACGGGAACGGTGGTTGCCATCCGGAATTCATGCAATCCTGCGGTTCCATGTGTCTATACCGTCGAGATTTTGGACTTTGGCGGGCAAAAGGACGAATACATCCAGATGCTCTATGACCGCACGACGACGCTCCCACAACGCTTGCGGCTCGGCGAAGGCCACATCGACAACCTGTGGAACAATATCGCCCACCGCATCGTGACCCGATAATATTTCTATCTTTACGCCCGAAAGAAGTAATCACTGCGACGAAGTCGCCCTAACCACTGTTTACCAACCACTAACCACTTATCATTATGCTTTTCAATTTCGACATGATCCAGGGCGTGTATGCCCGCATTCCCGCCCGCGTTGAAGCAGCTCGCAAGCAACTGGGCCGTCCGCTCACCCTCGCCGAAAAGATTATCTACAGCCACCTAATCGATGGCGCCGAGAACAGGACTTACGAGCGCGGCAAGGATTTTGCCGAATTCCACCCGGACCGCGTGGCCATGCAGGACGCTACCGCCCAGATGGCCCTCCTCCAGTTCACCACCGCCGGCAAGGCCCGCGTGGCAGTGCCGAGCTCCGTGCACTGCGACCACCTGATTATCGCCCGCGAAGGTGTCGAAAAGGACCTCCCCCGCGCGAAGGAAGAAAGCAAGGAAGTTTACGATTTCCTCCAGTCCGTGTCTGCCAAGTACGGCATTGACTGCTGGCTCCCGGGTGCAGGCATCATCCACCAGGTGGTGCTCGAAAACTACGCCTTCCCGGGCGGAATGATGATCGGTACCGACTCCCACACCGTGAACGCCGGCGGCCTCGGCATGCTCGCGATTGGCGTGGGCGGTGCAGACGCCGTGGATGCCATGGTCGGCCTTCCGTGGGAACTCAAGTACCCGAAGATGATCGGCGTGAAGCTCACTGGCAAACTCCAGGGCTTCGCTACCGCCAAGGATATCATCCTGAAGCTCGCAGGCATCTTGACCGTTAAGGGTGGCACCAACGCCATTATCGAATACTTCGGCGAAGGCGCTCGCAGCCTCTCCGCCACTGGCAAGGCAACGATTGCCAACATGGGTGCCGAAGTGGGTGCCACCTGCTCCACCTTCAGCTACGACGATTCCATGAGCCGTTAC
>CALATK010000056.1 GCA_937891805.1 uncultured Fibrobacter sp.
TGACCACGGCTGGTGGGGTAGGCCCGAAAACCAGGATGCCTTGCCGACGAGCGTTGTCGGTCGTGGCGGCCCCCATGAACGTGATATCCGTTTGGGAGAGCTGGGTTCCAACATTTCCGGTCAGATTGCTGCTGGCCTTGCTATTCTTTCTAAGGACTATGCCGTTTACGACAAGCCATTTGCAGACAGCTGCCTTGTGGTAGCCAAGAAACTTTACGAATTTGCCAAGAACCTGAAGCTGAAGGAAAAGTCCCTTGGTCCGGGAACCTACGATGGTGGAAAACCCTACGTTTACAACAAGGTGGCCGATGGTTGGTCTAGTCCTGCATACAACGGCAACAATGAATCTCACGACGACCTGGCCCTTGCCGCTATTGCTCTCCATTATGCGACCTATAATCCGGCAAGTCCGGATATGTCTTACTTGAATGACGCCGTGGAAGATAAGACCATCGGTGTGGAACAGGAAGGTACTGCTGGATTTTTCAATGGCGGTTGGATGGCCTGGAGCCGTGACGGCATGCGTAAATCCAGCAAGAACACCAGCTGGGCGAATGCTTACACCTATACGCTTTATGGCTTTTACAAGTTGCTCTTGAGGGATACTGAAACCGGACTCAAGTACGGTATTGATGACAAGACCCGTTTGAAATATGCTGAAAACGTAGCTTACCTGTTGGCAACGAACTTGAGCGTCTTGTCTGGCTCTGGCAGCAATACTATTGCCCTTCCGGGCCTGTTCAATCCGAACAATCTTTCTTATGGTGACATCTGGTACAATATGCAGACAGACCAGACCTGGATTTACAACCGTTACCAGGCGGGCAATATTTTCGAAGTGTTTGCCTATGCCGATGTGACCAAGGATTTGGAAGGCGTGAAGCTCCCGCAGAAGGGTGTCCAGAATTGGCACTCTGCTGAGATGAAGCAGCTGGGAATCAATCAGTTGAACTACATGCTTGGCGTGAACCCCTGGGATGTGTCCTTCTTGTTGGGTATCGGCGACAAGAACGATGCCCACCCGCACCACCGTGCGGCAAACCCCGAGGGCAAGAATATGCCTGGTGCGGCCTATGTTTACAACCCTCCCGTGGGAGCTTTGTTTGGCGGAGTGACTCCTAGTGCAAGCGGTGCAAACAGTTGGGCGCCGAGTACCTTGAGTTGGGAAGATTACCATCTGGCCGAAACTTGTATTGACGGTACGGCCATGTTCCTTGCCGCTGGAGCCCTGGCCGTTCACGAAGAAGACCGTAACCGCGCTCCCTCGAAGGTGGACGTGGAAATTCGCTATGTAGGCTATGATTCCGCCATCGTGAACATTAACCAGGACGTTCGCGGCCAGGCCATGATTCTCTACAGTGATAAGGAAACGGGTCCTTTCTCCAATGTGGCTGCAGATACGGTTCCTGGGGTCAAGCATACTATCCACATGAAGGGGCTGAAGAACGGTACCACCTATTACTTCAAGGTGGTGGCCATCAACGCACGCAGCGAACGCTATTCTACCCGCTGGCTTGTGGATTCCACCCTTACGCCTTACAACTTCACGACTCTCGCCAGTGAGCCCCCTGCAGCTGACATCCAGAACGTGAAGGTCTGTAACATTTCTGCAGACAGTGCCGAAATCATGTGGTTCACGCCTAATGGTCAGTACGAATCCAAGATGTATTGGGATACGGTTCTTACCACCTACGACAATATGCATTGGAATACGGGAGATGGCAATGCCGACGTGAGCGGTATTCCCACCAATTTCCACTACGTAAAGATTGGCGGCCTTAAGGAAAAGACGACTTATTACTTTGTGGTGGAAAGCAACGGTGTGCGACAGGCCGTAAACCTAAAGGGCTTGCCCCTGAGCTTTACCACGCCGGTGACCCAATACAAGTTTGAGGTCCGTGCCTACCAGTACGTGTTCGGTGATATGGATTTCTTGAACCTGAACCTTTTCAACCGCGAGAACAGGGCCTTTGACAGTTTGACTCTGCGGCTTTATTTGACGGCTACAGAAGCAGAACTTGCAGAATGTGCCTTGATGATTGACAGCGATATCTGTCAGGCATACGACGAAGCGGGCTTCAACAAGCCTTGCGAAAACGATTCTGAAATTCGAGGACTTTTGCGCGGCTCCCAGGCAATCAAGCTGGAAGATACTTATGACCCCGCTACTGGAAAGTACGATTGGTATTTCCCGGCGCCCTTGGGTAGCACCACCATCAAGTCTTCTTCACGCATGCGTATAGACCTTGGGTTCTCTAAGGGAATGCACCAGCCGGGTTCTACAGTTTGCGAACCTTTGCGTTCGACTCCGCAGAAGCGTTTCTCTAAGGACAGCGGTGACTGGACCTGGAGCCCCCATGTTCAGGGAGCGTCTCCCTCTGAGCGCGTGGATTACGAGGGAATGCCCATGCTGGACAAGGATTTCGGCGATGATGATATGGCGCCTGTGGACCCTTACTTGGCCGTTTATCGTAAGGATGAATTCGTTTGGGGCTATAGTCCTTCTTATAAGGAAATGACCACCAAGCGTGCTAACTATGAAATGACCCTTTCTTATGATCCTCCGTTCAATGTTTCCAACGGTTCTTACATCCAGATTGACTCCACCAAGAGTACCTTGCACCTGACGGGTGAGGTCTCCATTTCGGAGGGTGGTTATGTGACCTCCATCTGGGTGAATGGCGTTGCCCTTACCAAGGAACAGCTCAAGACGGCTGCTGTATTCAACAAGGAAACTCAACGTTACGATTTGAACATCCCTGCAAAGATGAGTATCGGTACCAACAAGATCGACGTCACCGTCTTTGCGGGCCCAGATCCGGAATGTGATGAATGCCAGGAAAACGGCGGTTGTGCCTTTGTGAACCGCAGCTACTATGTGCAGTTTAGCAAGGGGGACCGCACTGCGGGCATTTTGACCCTTGTCAGGGAAGACGGCACATCTGTTTCTAGCCCCGCTGCTACAGATGGTTCTTTGAAGTTCTACGTGGTGGTTAAGGACAAGGACAATCGTTCTAACAAGACGATTAAGGTTCTGATTGAAAATTCTAGGACCGGTGCTATCGATACATTGACCCTCAATCGCGTGAACGAAACAACAGGTGAATTCAAGAGCGATCTGATTACCGCTATTGCTGAAAAAGATGTGAAACTCCCCAAGGTGTCGTTCTTTGGTGGTGACGAGATTACGATTACCTACATCGATGCCGAAGACGAAGAAGATGTGGCAACGCAGTACTTCTTTGCGGATCCCACGCACCCGGTTCCTCAAGATGTTGTGGTCCAAGATACGGACTGCAACGCCAGGGGCGACAAGATTGTAGCCACCTTCAGCGGCAGCACCTTCGGTAATGGTATAACCTTGGACAGCGCCCTCTTTGAATTTGATTCCACGACGACCACCAAGCCTTTGACGGTTCTGCTGAAACCCACCAGCGTCAACGGAGCCGAGGCCGTGTTTACGCCGAATGCGGGCCAGGTCCCGCAGACCGGAGCGCCGACTGGTATGGTGACGTTCTACATTACGGAGAAGGGCGTTGTCACTATGGAAAAAGCCCCCATCAAGGATGGTATCGCCCCGACGCTCAAGGGCGTGACCGTTCTCGAAAACGAAAATCATCAGTATGCCCAGGATACCTTGAAGATTATTTTCACGGAGCCGGTGATGCTTGCTTCTTATACAGCCTGGCCCCTGCGGGTTACTGACGGTTCTGCCGAAGTTTCTCAGACTGGCATCTCCGTGGTAAGCGCCACCACCTCGGACAATGGGCGTAGTTGGCTCTATGTTATCGAAGGAAATACAAATGGAGAAATATTCAAGCCGGGCCAGAAGGCTGAAATTCTTGCAGACTTTGGCGTGTCTGACCTGGGAATGAACAGTCTGAGCAATTGTGCCGGCCCTGTGACCGTCACGGAATCTGTGCGTCCTGTGCCTGTTACCTTTGCCCGCATCACCGACAAGATGGGCGATGGCCAACCCGAAGAGATTTATCTGGAATTCGAATCCCTGCTGCGTGACAAGGATATGCTGGACAGCTTCGATATATATTGGGGTTCTCCGGAAATATACAGGGCTTTCAAGAATCAGAAAGACTGGTCTTTGGACACTATCCAGGGAGATCCGGTCATCAAGCCGATTTTGGCGAAGATGGACTCTTCCATGGAAGTAAAGCAGGTCTCTTATAAAGAAGTTATTGGACAGGATACAGTATGGTGCAACCAGACTACAATGGTGGAAGATACAACCACCCACACGATGGTGGAGGTGGATGTCTTGGATCCTATAACAGGCTTGCCGGTCAAGTACGCATGCAGCTATAAGGACAAGACCCAGAATGCGGTGAAGAACGACACCATCTGGAATTACGTGATTGATACGACGGGCCATGACACGTTGTTGCAGAAACATACGGCTATGCGTATCAAGATTCCCGAAGGTGTATTCTTGAAAAAGACCTATGGTAGCCGTGGTGGAAAGGGCTCCGTAATGCCACGCAAGGGCGAAGAAGGAGGCTTCTTCGACAAGAGCTATATGCTTAATGACGATTGCCCGCCGGTGCTGACGGCTGCAAGGCTCAGCAAGTACGGTTCGACTTACGCTCTTCGTGTAGAACTGTCGGAGCCTCTGGTGGCTTCCGGAAACGAAAAAGCCCAGTTCATTGAACGGTTCCACGAAGGCCTGAAGTCCTATTACCAGCCGGCAGATACGAAACTGGACAAGTATCTAGATGTGATGTATTGGACTTTCGCTTTCCGTGAAGAAGATGCGGATAATCATGTGCATATCGGTGATTCTCTGCGCTTGCCGATACAGGTCAACTCCATTACAAAGGACAAGGCGAACCTGTTGCCGGGTGAAGAAAGTCCCTGGGTCCCTGTGGTGGGTGAGATTGAAGACGTCCGGTTCAGGGTGAAGATGGCCGAGGGTGTAAGCACTACAGCTAAGGGTGACGACCTGTTTGCAGGCAATATGCCCGAAAAGGACGAGGACTTCCGCCTAAGCGTGTTGAGCGGTTCGGAGGAAACCCTTATCGCAAATGGCAAGAAGAAGTTGACTCCGTACAGTTCCATGCTCTCTTACGATACTGCCGCTTACAAGCATGGAGGCCCGGTGTTTAACATCGATGTGGAAATGCCTATTTTGCTCCAGAAGGATTCGTTGGATAATTTCGCCTGGAAGGCTCATATTGCTTTCACGTTGGACATTTACACCAACATGGGTGCCCATGTGACCCAGACGGAATACGAATTTGATCTGGATGAAATTGGAATTGACAAGCTGTCTGCCGACGGAACCATCCACCTGAAGCTTGAGTGGCTGCCTCACGATGGTAATCCCGCTGCTGCAAACGGCAGGGCCATCGCGACAGGCCCCTACGTGTCGAAGTTCATCTTCCATACGAAGGAAGTGGCCATTGCGCCTACGGCCAACAAGAAACATCGCGCTGGAACGGTGAAAAAGCAGAACAAGGAAAAGAGAATTTCCATGGGCTACCGCCGTATCAAGTGATTTATGACGGATATCCGAAAAAAGACCTCCCGTAGGGGAGGTCTTTTTAAATTTGTAAGGTAGGTTTTAGGGAGGGCAGAAGCCTTCCCTAATCGCATTACTCGTACTTGATGACGCCGGCGGGGCAGGAGTCGGCAGCGTCCTTGATCTCGCTTTCGTAAGCGGAATAGTCGACGCCTTCCTTCACCTGCATCTTTTCGGGAACGCTGAACACTGCGTCGCAAGTAGCTTCGCAAGCGCCGCAAGATACGCATTCGTCGCTGGATTCGTCCAGCCAAACTTTAGAAATAGCCATAATTTACCTCTTGTGTCTTTGGTTTGTGTTATAAGCACAATATAAAAAAATTGAATGTGAAAAAGAAGATAGAATCAATTTATGCAGAAAAAAGGGCGCTGTGAGAAAAAAAAGCGTCGGCCAAGGATGGGGAGGGTGCAGGGAGGGGCCCGTGCGGCCTTCGC
>CALATK010000057.1 GCA_937891805.1 uncultured Fibrobacter sp.
AGGGCTGCAATCTTTGCGATGGGGAAGCCCGTCGCCTTAGAAGCAAGCGCAGAAGAACGGGACACGCGGGGGTTCATTTCGATGATGATGCGGCGGCCGGTCTTCGGTTCGATGGCCCACTGCACGTTGGATCCACCGGTTTCCACGCCGATAGCTTCCATGACCTTTAGTGAGTCGTCGCGCATGGCCTGGTACGCGCGGTCATCGAGGCTCTGGATCGGGGCGACGGTGATGGAGTCGCCGGTATGCACGCCCATGGGGTCGAGGTTTTCGATGGAGCACACGATAACGGCATTGCCCTTCTTATCGCGCATGACTTCCATTTCGAATTCCTTCCAGCCGAGGAGCGATTCTTCGATAAGCACTTCGTTGTTGAGCGAGGCATCGAGACCGCGGTTCACGATGGTTTCGAATTCTTCAGGGTTGTGGGCGATACCGCCACCCGTACCGCCAAGGGTAAAGCCCGGACGGATGATGAGCGGCCAGCTTCCGATAGTGTGGGCGATAGCGGTCGCCTCGGACATGGAGTGCGCCGAACCGGAGCGGGGAAGGTCCAGGCCAATCTTGAGCATGGCTTCCTTGAACAGGTGACGGTCTTCGGCGCGCTGGATGGATTCGGCCTTTGCACCGATGAGTTCCACCTGGTAGCGGTCCAAAATGCCGCGTTCATTGAGTTCCATGGCGAGGTTCAAAGCGGTCTGGCCACCGAGAGTCGGGAGCAAAGCGTCCGGGCGTTCGCGGCGGATGATTTCGTGCAGAATATCGACACTAAGCGGCTCCATGTACACCTTGTCGGCCACGGTGGTGTCGGTCATGATGGTGGCCGGGTTGGAGTTCACGAGCACCACTTCGTAACCTTCGCGGCGCAGCACCTTGCAGGCCTGCACGCCGGAGTAGTCGAATTCGCAGCCCTGGCCAATTACGATCGGGCCGGAGCCAATGAGCATAATCTTCTTGATGTCGGTACGCTTAGGCATTCTTCTTGCCTCCATTCTTGTCATTCCCGCGGTTATTCTTGTCATTCCCGCGAAGGCGGGAATCTACTTTCTCTTTTGTCATTTTTTTTGATGCGTTTTTCTGTGCAAGTGCCGCCTTTACGAGCCCGCTGAACAGCGGGTGCGGCGCGGTGGGCCTGCTCTTGAATTCCGGATGGAACTGGCAGGCTTCGAAGTAGGGGTGGTTCTTGATTTCCACCATTTCCACGAGCTTTCCGTCGGGCGATGTGCCGGCGATTTTCAGACCGGCCTTTTCGAGTTCCTTGCGGAATTCGCTGTTGTAGTTGAATTCGTAGCGGTGACGATGGCGTTCGCTAATCTTTTCGCTCTTGTAGAGCTTTGCGGCGTTGGAATCCTTCATGAGCTTGCACGGGTAAGCGCCGAGGCGCATGGTGCCGCCCTTTTCGGTGACATTCTTCTGTTCGTCCATCAGGTCAATGACCGGGTGGGCCGTCTTTTCGTCGAATTCCGTGGAGTTGGCGTCCTTCCAGCCGAGTACGTTGCGTGCAAATTCAATCACGCAGCACTGCATACCGAGACAAATTCCCAGCAGCGGGACCTTGTGTTCGCGGGCATACTTGATGGCAACACATTTGCCGTTCACGCCGCGGCTTCCGAAACCTCCCGGAATCAGAATGCCGTCGGCATTCTTGATCATGTTCGGATTCTTTTCGAGTTCTTCGGCCTCGATGCATTCCACTTTCACCTTGGCGTTGTGTTCCATGCCAGCATGCTGCAAGGCTTCGTGCACGGACTTGTAGGCGTCGCGGATGGCGATGTACTTGCCCACCAGCGCGATGGTGCATTCGTATTTGGGCTGGGTGGCCTTCTTGACGAGTTTGTCCCATTCGGAGTGGATGATGGGGTGTACGCTCAGATGGAGCTGTTCAAGCACGCGGAGGTCGAGTTCCTGCTTGGAAAGTTCGCGGGGCACGGCGTATACAGAATCCGTCACGTCCTTTTCTTCAATCACGCATTCGGGCTTCACGTTGCAGAAGAGGGCAAGTTTGTCGAGGTGATCCTGCGGAATCGTCATTTCGGTACGGCACACCAGAATGTCCGGGAAGATACCGATATTGCGGAGTTCGGCAACCGAGTGCTGCGAGGGCTTCGTCTTGAGTTCGCCGGCAGCCTTGAGGTAGGGCACGAGAACCAGGTGGACAAAGCAGGTGTTTTCCACGCCGACTTCAAAACGGAATTGCCTTGCGGCTTCCAGGAAGGGGAGAGATTCGATGTCGCCAGCGACACCGCCGATTTCGCAGAGCACGATGTCGGCGCCGCTTTCGGCAGCGGAACGGAAGGCGTCCTTGATTTCGTTAGTGATGTGCGGAATGACCTGCACCGTACCGCCGAGGTACTTGCCCGCGCGTTCCTTCGCGAGTACAGAAGAATAGATGCGGCCCGAAGTGTAGCTCGATGCCTTGGAGCACTGCACGCCTGCGAAGCGCTCGTAGTGGCCCAGGTCAAGGTCGGTTTCGTAGCCGTCGTCGGTCACGAAAACTTCGCCGTGCTGGTAAGGGCTCATGGTGCCCGGGTCCACGTTCAGGTACGGGTCCAGCTTCTGCATGAACACCTTGTAGCCGCGGCTCTTGAGAAGCAGCGCCAGCGAGGCCGAGGTGATTCCCTTACCGAGGGAGCTTACCACGCCGCCGGTAATGAAAATGTACTTGGTCTGTTTTTTTGCGGTTGCCTTAGCCATTTTTCACCTCCCCGGCGCATTCATTACCCGCGCCATTCATACAAGCGCATTCCTTGCCCGCTCCGTTCTTTCCAGATTTAAAGACAAGAATCATTTGTCTGAATTCGCCGAACAGGTAGTAGGAATCGTTCGGGCCCGGAGCGGATTCCGGGTGGTACTGCACGCTGAACGCGGGGAGTTCCTTGTGGCGGATGCCCTCGACGGTGTTGTCGTTCAGGTTGATGTGGCTGACTTCCACATTCGCAGGGAGCGAAGATTCCTCGATGGCGTAGTTGTGGTTCTGGCTCGTGATTTCCACGGCGCCGGTCTTCAAGTTTTTTACCGGATGGTTGCAGCCGTGATGGCCGAACTTGAGTTTGGAAACTTTCGCGCCGAGCGCAAGACCCAAGAGCTGGTTGCCGAGGCAGATGCCCATCAGCGGAACCTTGCCCAAAAGCTGCTTCACGACGGCAGCCACTTGCGGGAGCGAGTTCGGGTCGGCAGGGCCGTTCGAGAGGAAAACGCCGTCCGGATTCTTCGCCATAATTTGTTCGTAGGAGGCGTTAATCGGAAGCACCGTCACCTTCATGTTTTGTGCGGCGAGGTTCCTCAGAATGTTCGTCTTGATACCGAAATCAAGCGCGACAACGTTCAGGTCGCCTTCGGTGCTGAATTCGTAGCCGTTCGGGTCGCTGACCTTGCTGGCGTAATCCTGGCCGTCGAGGCCTTCCCAGGCTTTTGCCTTTGCGATCGCGTCGGCTTCGCTCATGTCGGTACCGTCCACGTGCAGGTAGGCCTTCTGTGCGCCGTGTTCACGCAGGTGGAGCGTGAGTGCGCGCGTATCCACGCCCGCGATGCCCGGCTTCTTGTGAGCGAGCATGTAGTTGTGCAGGCTTTCTTCGCCGATTTCCTTGCTTACGTCGTCCAGCGAGTTCACGACAATCCCGTTCAGGAACACGTCGCGGGATTCGGACTTCTCGAGGTTCGCCGCGTAGGCGCCGACTTCTGCCGTGGTGAATACCACGAACTGTCCCGCGTAGGAGGGGTCCGTCAAAATCTGCTTGTAGCCCGCCATGCCGGTGTTGAACACCGCTTCGCCGACGGTATCGGTAGCACTACCAAAGGCGTACCCGTGGAACACGGCGCCATCCGCCAATGCAAGGAACGCTTTCTTCTCGCGTTTCGCTTTCCAGTTGAATTTATCTGTCATAATGTACTCGTTGCTGCTTGTGATAAAATTTTCATAACGTCATTCTGAGAGGCAAAGCCTCGAAGAATCCAGGGATGTTCTGCTCTGGATGCTTCGCCACGCTCAGCATGACGAAGGGTTTTTAATGTCATCCAAGGTTTGCCAAAATGCTTCAGCATGATGAAATCAAAAAAATAAAGGCAAAAGCCAGAAGCTTTTGCCAAACGATTGAAAACTTTAAAGACAGGAATGAAAATCAGATGCCCGGGGAGAGTCGCCTGGTTCCGTTGCGAGTGGCTAGCAACGGCGGTACTCATGAGTGCCTCGATGGATTCCGATATTTTCATCGGAACCAAAAACTAGCATTCCGCCAAGGCGTTGGTAAGGCATAAAAAAAGAAAAATTTTTGCGAAATTCGCCCGAAATGGGCAATTTTTTTACAATTTTTGTAGTTTTACGATTTTGCATTACATAAAATGTAAAACCATTTCTCGGGCCAAAATCCATTCTTGCGCAACAATGCCAGCTCGTGCGCCATTTACCCCTCGAACCATAAAATGGCACGATTTTTGCACGCCAAAACCGTCCGTTTCCCTGCTTGCACCCGAACGGGTGGGCTGTGACCTTCGAGGTAGGGGAAACATAAATTTCAGAGAGGCGTTATGCTCGACGAATTACACGAAGAATGCGGCGTCATCGGCATTTACAATGGCGATACCGTCGTGAGGAATATAACCATGGGGCTTTACGCCCTGCAGCACCGCGGTCAGGAAAGCGCCGGATTCGCGGTCACCGATGGAGACAAGGTTCGCGTCCGCAAGTCCATGGGGCTTGTATCCACCCTTCTCCGGGAACACAACATCGACGAATTTGACGGCTTTGCTGGCATTGGCCACGTGCGTTACAGCACTACCGGGGCATCGACCCTCGCCAACGCCCAGCCGATTCTGGTGAGTTGCAAGTGGGGGCAGCTTGCGGTAGCCCACAACGGAAACATCACAAACGCCACCGAACTCCGCGCCGAAATGGAAAGCGAAGGGCACATTTTCCAGACCACCTCCGATTCCGAAATTCTCCTGCACGAAATCGCCCGCACCGAGGCCGACACCCTGGGAGACGCCATCAAGAAGGCCATCACGAAATTCACGGGCAGTTTCTGTCTCGTGTTTATCAGCAAGGACACCATGTTCGTGGCCCGCGACGGTTTCGGGTTCCGCCCGCTTTCTATCGCACGGATGGGCAAGGCCTGGTGCGTGGCCAGCGAAACCTGCGCCTTCGACATGCTGGGCGCAAACTACGTGCGCGACATCCAGCCCGGCGAGTTCCTGACCATCACCCAGAACGGGCTGCACTCCGAGCGCTTTACCCACAAGGACAGGCTGGCCCATTGCATTTTCGAGTACATCTACTTCAGTCGCCCGGATTCCAAGATTTTCGAACAAAGTTGTGACAAGATTCGCCGCAAGATGGGAAAGCAACTGGCGAAAGAATGCCCCGTAGATGCGGACATCGTCATCTCCGTGCCCGACAGCGCTACCACGGCTGCGTTAGGTTATTCGCAAGCCAGCGGCATCCGCTTTGAAATCGGGCTTCTCCGTAACCACTACGTGGGCCGCACCTTCATTGACCCCACGCAGAACGTGCGCGAGCAGAAGGTAAAACTCAAGTTCAACCCCATCGAGGGCGTGCTCAAGAACAAGCGCGTCTGCGTGGTGGAAGATTCCATCGTTCGCGGCACGACGCTCAAGATTCTTTCCCGAATGTTGCGCGACGCGGGCGCTCTCGAAGTCCACATCCGCATCGCATCGCCTCCGGTGGCGCACCCCTGCTTCTTTGGCATGGATTTCCCGAGCCAGGGCGAACTGGCCGCAAGTTCCATGACTCCCGACGAAATCGCCAAGATGCTGGGCGTCGAAAGCCTCGGCTACCTGAGCGTCGAGGGCATGAAGGAATGCACCGGCGAGGGCGAGCATTACTGCGCCGCCTGTTTCGACAACGACTATCCCGACTACATCGGCTCCGACACGAAAAAGACCCGCTGCGGGTAAGTCTGTTCGGGATGATGTTTTTTTGTCGGGGTAGGGGGAAGCCTCCCCCTGGCTGCAG
>CALATK010000058.1 GCA_937891805.1 uncultured Fibrobacter sp.
ATACCTACGAGGCAATTTTGGCAGACAGCATTGCCCGTTATAAGAGATTCCAGGGCTATGATGTATTTTTGCAGACCGGTACCGACGAACACGGCCAGAAGGTGCAGCGCGCCGCCGACAAGCGCGGCGTGACCCCGCAAGAACACGTGGACGAATACTACCACCGCTTCGAAGACCTGTGGAAGAAGATGGGTATCGGTAACGACTTCTTTATCCGCACCACGATGCCCGAACACAAGGCATTTGTGCAGGAATGCCTCCAGAAGCTCTGGGACAAGGGTGAGATTTATTCGAAGGAATACGAAGGTTGGTACTCCGTCGGCGAAGAACGCTTCTTCAGCGAAGACGAACTCGACGAAAACAAGTGCGACCCCATCAGCCACCGCCCGGTGGAATGGCTCAAGGAAAAGAACTACTTCTTCAAGATGGGTTCCTACCAGCAGAAGCTGATTGACTTCCTCGAAAGCCACAAGGACTGGATTGTGCCGGACTACCGCTGGAACGAAATCCGCGGGTTCCTGCGCCAGCCGCTGAACGACCTGTGCATCAGCCGCCCGAAGGCCCGCCTCAGCTGGGGCATTCCGCTGCCCTTCGACACCGACTACGTGACCTACGTGTGGTTCGACGCGCTTTTGAACTACGTGAGCGCCTCCACCGCCTTCCACAAGACTTATGCCGACGGCACGCCGATCTGGCCTGCCACTTACCACCTCATCGGTAAGGACATCTTGACCACGCATAGCGTGTACTGGCCGACCATGCTCATGGCTCTCGACATTCCGCTCCCGCAGCACATCTTGGCCCACGGCTGGTGGCTCGTGAACGGCGGCGAAAAGATGAGCAAGTCCGCAGGCAACGTGGTGAACCCCATGGACTACATGGAAAAGTACGGCATCGACGCGTTCCGCTACTTCCTCGCCCGCGAAATGGTGGTGGGCCAGGACGCGAACTTCACCCACGACGCCTTCGTGCGCCGCATCAACAGCGACCTCGCCAACGACCTGGGTAACGTGCTGAACCGCGTGCACCGCCTGGTGCTCAACAATTTTGAAGGCAAGCTCCCCGCAGCGACAAGCATCGGCGATGCCGAGAAGGAAGTCATCGACCTTGCGGACAAGGTGATTGCCGAAATCAAGGAAGGCCTGCCGCAGGCCCGCCTCTCCCAGTCTATCGAAACCATCATGCAGCTCGTGCGTAGCATCAACCGCTACCTCGAAATCAAGGCCCCGTGGAAGCTCGCGAAGGACCCTGCTCTCAAAGATGAACTCGCGACTGTTCTCTACGTTTCTGCAGAAGCCGTGCGCCTTTCACTCTGCCTCTTGTGGCCGGTGATTCCCTCCAAGGCAGAAGAAGGCCTCGCCATGATCGGTTCCAAATTCCAGAGCGCCGACGACCTCGCCTGGGGTATCCTCAAGGGTGGCGAAGCGTTCGGCGAAGGCAAGCCGCTCTTCCCGCGCATCGAAGAAGAAGTCAAGAAGCAGGAAGCCCAGAGCAAGCCCAAGCAGAACAAGCCCCTGATGGCCGCCGACGTGCCCGCCGCCATGGACATGCGCGTGGCCCAAATCAAGGAAGTAGCCGACCATCCGGACGCCACGAGCCTCTACGTGCTCAAGGTGGATGCCGGCGAAGGCGAACTCCGCACCATCTGCAGCGGCCTCAAGAGCAGCTACAAGGCCGAAGAACTCCAGGACAGGAAGATTCTCCTGTTCGCAAACCTGAAGCCGAGTGCTCTCCGCGGCATCATGAGCCAGGGTATGCTTTTTGCGGGCGACCTCGACGCAGAAGCTCACACCTGCCGCCTCGTCTCTGTACCTGAAGACGCCAAGCCCGGTGACCGTGCCCTCTTCAAGGGTGTGGCTCCCAGCGAGCCGCGTGAACTCAAGGTGAAGGACTTCGAGAAGATCGCGCTCTCCGTGAAGGGTGGCGCCGTGTTCTGCGATACCCTCGCGCTCGAAGTGAACGGCAAGCCGGTCACTTGCGACGTGGCCGACGGCAATGGGGTGCACTAAGCGACCGCTCGTTCGTCGTCTCGGGTATCAAGACCTCCGGTTTCTCACTCGCTCTCGCAACCGCCCCAGTTTAATAACTGGGGCTTTTTTGCTCACGGAGACAGCACCTGTGGACGACAAGCCCTTGAGAACAGGGGCTTTTTTTTCTACATTTGGGCGCAACTCAAACAAACATCAACTCCATTTGTGGACTAAACTATGAAAAACATCGAAAAACACAGAAATATCGGTATTTCTGCCCACATTGACTCGGGTAAAACTACACTGTCCGAACGTATTCTATTTTATTGT
>CALATK010000059.1 GCA_937891805.1 uncultured Fibrobacter sp.
TGTCCCCTTCGCCGTAACAGCGAGCAACAGTCCCGACACCGTACTTGATGTGCCGCACCTTTGCTCCTGGATGGAAAGGATTCTCGCTGTACTCGTCATAGACAATTCGCGGGCCCGACGTATCCACGGACTGAGTGGTCGGCGCCACCTTTATGGGATTGCGATAAACGATACGCCGGTCGTTCTTGCGTACCGAATCCGGAACGGAACTCCTGGAACCTCCGAACCGAGACCCGCCCGAAAATCCCGACGAACCCGTGCTAGAAGCTCCGGAGCCAAAACTCCTGTTGCGGACAAAAGACGGGGCGCTATTGTAACGGGGCTTTTCAGGAGCATCAGGCGTCCAGTCCGTAAAGGCGGGCCGTTCATCTATGCAGGGCGTAAATTCCACGACAGAAGGATCCAGTTCCTTCAAGAAACGGGACGGCGCAAAAGGCCGGATAGTCCCCTGGAAAAAGCGACGTTCCGCATGGTACAGGTAAAGCTTCTTTTCGGCACGGGTACAGCCTACGTAGAACAGGCGACGTTCCTCTTCAAGCTGGTCGTTGGCCTCCTTGACGCTCAGCATGGAACTTTCCCGAATCAGCGGGAAAATGCCATCGTCACAGCCGGCAATGTGCACCGTATTGAATTCTAGACCCTTCGCCATGTGGATGGTCATAAGAGTTACATGGCCCTTGGAATCGTCCACCTTCTTGTCGGCATCGGTCAAGAGGGAAATGTCCTGCAAGAAGGCGTCCAGAGTCGCACCAGGATGTTCCTCGTCGAATTCACGGATGGCGTTAATCATTTCATCGACGTTGCCTATCCGTTCGTCTGCAGAAAGCTCGTCGTCTTTCCGCAAGAATTCCTTGTAGGCGACATCGTTTACAATCCGTTCTGCCAGGAGCGGGAGCGGAGTCTCTCCGGCGGCCACCAGTTCTTTCCAGGACTGGACCAAGTCCACAAAGCCTTTCAGCTTGGGAGCGGAACGGGACACACCGCTAGCCTCGGCCACAAGCATCTGCCAGAAGGTTCCTTCGCCATTTCGAACGCGGGCAAGGACATTCTCTACTGAAGTCTTGCCGATGGCACGGGGCGGCGTGTTGATGACCCGCAGGTGGGCGGCATCGTCCTTTTCATTTGAAAGAAGACGCAGATACGAAAGGATATCCCGGACTTCCTTGCGGTCCCAGAACCGCGTGCCGCCAAAAATCACTGATGGAATGCGGTTGTCGTTCAAGGCCTTTTCTATCACGCGGGACTGGGCATTGGTGCGGTAAAACACCGCCGTCTTGGAGTAATTCGCCTCGCCCGCCACGGCAATCAAATCCGCTATCTGCTGGGCTTCGCTGCGGTCGTCCATCGTGTGCCGTACCCGGATGGGGTCGCCGGCTTCTTCCTTGGAATACACCACCTTCTGCATTTCCAGGGGGCGCACGTTGTGGGCAATTACGGAGCCCGCCCCCTTCACAATATTCGACGTAGAGCGGTAGTTACGTTCCAGCTTGACGATAGTCACCGGGGCAAAATCCCTATGGAAATTGCGGATAATCTTGATGTTCGCACCACGCCAGCCGTAAATGCTCTGGTCGTCGTCGCCCACCACCGTCACGTTTTTCTGCTCGTTAATGAGCAACTTCAAAAGTTCATACTGCACGTCGTTGGTATCTTGGTATTCATCTACCACCACGTACTTGTAGCGTTCCGCCAGCTGGTCTGCCAAGTGGGGTACTTTCTGGAGCATGAGCACCGTATTGAACAGCAGGTCATCAAAGTCCATGGCGTTGGATTCCTTGAGGCGCTTCTGGTATTCCCCGTAAAGTCTTGCCATTCTCTCCTGGTCGGCAAATTCCGCGCGCATCATGGCGATTTCCGGCGTCTGCAAAACAGCTTCGCCGTTGGTATATAGAATGGTGTTCTTGTACCGAGAAATGGCTCCGTGCAGTTTTTTCACTTCGGACGCATCGTAATTTTCGCCCAATTCTTCCTTGAGGATTTCTTTCAGAATCCGTTTCTGGTCATCGTCGTCATAGATGGAGAAATTGTTGTCGTACCAGGAGCCGCCCATGGCGTGAATCACGAAATCTTTGGTCAGACAAAGCCTCAAAAGTTTCAGGCACACGGAATGGAACGTGCCCATCCAGTTGAAGGCCAGGCGAACCTGCAAAAGTTTCTGGATACGCTCTTTCATTTCGCGGGCGGCCTTGTTGGTAAACGTCACCGCCAGAATCCGGTCAGCCTCCACCTGATGGAACGACACCAGGTGGGCAATCTTGTAGGTGATGGCCCGCGTCTTGCCTGAACCCGCCCCGGCCAAAATCAGCATAGGGCCGTCAATCTTCTTGGCAGCCGCCGCCTGTTCCGGGTTCAGTTCCTTGTCTAAAACACTACCATCAACAATATTAGCCATCTAAAGCCCCTGATTCTACACAAATGTGCAATATAGAAACTTTTCCCATCTATCGGGGAAACAAAAAAAAGAATTAAAAATGAAACAGGTCATTTTTAATTCTTCTTTCTTAATATTTCATTTATCTGACTAATCGTCGGCAGCGGAGGCACCCACCGCCTGTTCCAGCGTGGTGTGACCGTCCAAGGCCTTCTGGATACCGTCCATACGGAGCGTAATCATGTCGCATTCCTGCATGGCGGCACGCTTGATGACGTCACCGGATGAGCGCTTGATAATCAAGTTACGCACGGTTTCGTTGGGCACCAGGAACTCGTAGATACCGCAACGGCCCTTGTAGCCCGAACCGTCGCACTTGTCGCAACCCTTGCCATGGTAGAACTGCATGTCGGGAGACAGGTGGAGTTCTTCGCGAAGGGACGGAGATATTTCTACAGGTTCCTTGCAGTACTTGCAGATGCGACGCACCAGACGCTGGGCAAGCACGCCCTTGATAGCGGTGGACACCAGGAAGGGTTCCAGACCCATTTCCAGCAGACGGGGGAATGCACCGGCAGCATCGTTGGTATGGAGCGTGCTGAAGACCAAGTGACCCGTCAGAGCGGCTTCGATAGCCATGGACGACGTCTCCTGGTCACGCATTTCACCGATCATAATCACATCCGGGTCCTGACGGAGCAGGGCGCGAATGCCCGCCGCAAAGGTAAAGCCTGCGGCGTTGTTGATTTGACCTTGATTCACACCGTCAATATTAAGTTCCACAGGGTCTTCCATCGTAGAGATGTTGATGGTGGAATCCAGAATTTCTCGAATAGAAGCGTAAAGCGTGGTAGACTTACCGGAGCCCGTAGGACCGGTCACAAGCACAATGCCGTTAGGAGCGTTAATGGCATCAATAAACTGTTTGAGAACACGGGGGTCAAAGCCCATGTCCTTCAAGGGGAACTGACCCGAGTTCGGGTCCAAGATACGCATAACGATCTTTTCACAAACACCGCGCTTACGAAGCGATATCGGGAAGGAGCTCACACGAAGGTCCACCTCGGAGCCCTTGTAACGCACCGTGAAACGACCGTCCAGGGGCTTACGCTTTTCGGCGATGTCCATCTTGGAAAGAAGCTTGATACGGGAAAGAATCTGAGGCATCAAGCGGGCAGGAATGGGAGACATGACCTGCAGGTCGCCGTCAATACGGTAGCGGAGCTTGAGGAATGTCTCCTGGGGTTCCAGGTGAATATCGGATGCGTGACGGGCAATGGCTTCGTGAATCAGCGTGGTCACGATTCGCACCACCTGGCGGCCTTCTTCGTCGGTCAGTTCCGGTTCGTCGTTACCGCCCTGACCCCGTTCCACGGTCTCCAGTTCTTCGCCATCCTTGGTCTCACCAATCAGCTCCGCCAAGGATTCTTCGGAAGTGCTACGCCCCGCGAACACGCGGTCGATAGTCTTGACCACATCTGCGTCGGAGGCCATGACGATGTCCACTTCCATCTTTACCTTGAACTTCACGATGTTGATCACACGCATGTTGGTGGGATCAGTCATTGCGATGGTCAGGGCTTCACGCTGGACACGGCGGTCATCTTCGCCCTTGGAAACAAACAGGGGCACCACCTTGTAAGTCCTGCACAAGTCTTCGGGCAAGTAGGTGTAGGCCTCGGAGTCGATAGCAAAATTTTCAAGCCTTACATAGGGAACTTCGAACTGCTTGGAGAGAATCTCCACCAGGCGTTCTTCGGGCATGAACTTCAAGTCCACCAAAGTACGGCCAAGGCGCTTGCCGGTCTTCTTCTGCTCTTCCAGAGCCTGGTCCAGCTGTTCCTGGGTGATGTATTTCTGGGCGAGCAACATCTCGCCGATACGCATCTTGGTAGTGGACTGCATCTGCACGCCCAAGATGCTAGTAAGAGTGTCTTCACTGACCATGCCCAGGCGAATGAGAATCTTCGCCAGAGGGATTCCGGTACGCTTGTGTTCCGAGGTAGCATGAGCCAGCTGGTCTTCGTCCAGGACTCCCTGACGAATTAGCAATTGGCCCAAGTTCATTTTTGTGTTACTTATCATAAATGCGACCAAGCCTGAGCTTTAACAATCTTCTTTTTCCCCTCTTCGAGCATATAGACGCCGGTTCCTTCTTGAACAGTGCCAATCTCGTATACCCCGTCGAGGAAACCTCTTACTGAAAATATATCATTTTTGGCAGAAACGGTAAATAAAAGCACGTATTCTTCACCGCCATCCATCACAAAATCCATAGGATTTAGGCCATATCGGCTGCACATCTCTGAAACCCGAGGGTCTACGGGAATCCGAATGGCCTCCACCTCCAAGGAAACCGCAGATGACAGGGCCAAATGGTTCAGTTCCGAAGAAAGTCCGTCGCTGATGTCCAAAGCACCGTGGCAAACGCCCGTAGAGGCAAGACGTGCGCCGAAGTCCTCCCGGATGGAGGGGCTCAAGTGGTACTGAATCAGGTCCTGAAATTCCTCGAAACCGGCAGGGCGGTTCTGCAACAGCCAGAGCCCTGCGGCCGAGCGCCCGAGAGTTCCCGAGACGAACAGCCTGTCGCCAGCCCTAGCGCCACTCCGGAGCAGACGGGTCTTGGCCACCTGTTCGCCTATGAGAGTCGTAGAAAACATTCCCACATCGCCGGAAACGGTATCACCCCCGACAAGGGCGATATTCCTTTTCGCAAAGCCTTCCGCCACCGCAGCAGACACTCGACGCACCGTGTCTTCACTCCAACTTTTACCGACGCACAGGCCGAACAGGGCCAGCCGTGGCCTGCCTCCCATGGCCGAAATGTCCGAGACGTTGGAAACGATGTGCTTTTCCACGGCCTGTTCCGGCGTGGACCAGTCCAGGCGGAAGTGGGTCCCTTCTACGGACAGATCCTTGGTGGCAAGCCATCCGTCGAACTCAGCGGCATCGTCGCCTACGGGGAGCCAATCCCGAAATTCGGGGGCTTCTTTTTCTAGGGGCAACGACTTTTCCAGAATGCCGTTTATCAGTCTGAATTCGCCAAGGTCGGGAAACATGTGCGTTAATTGTTGATTAATGTTTGATATGTTTTTCCTATCTCAAAAATAATAGATTTCTCTCCAAAATTGCCTTTTTTACACCTAAAAAAGGGGTTTCAATCTTTCTATACTTTAGCCCGTGGGACACATATTCTTCATAGCCCCTTCTTCACCGGGCAGCTTGGACCGCCTGAGCCAGTGGACTCTCCGCTGGCTTCTGGAAAACGACATGGCCGAAGATTCCACCATGTACACCTGCAATACCATCGAAGAAGCGGCAAACATTCTGGAGACGGCGCTCATTACGGGAGATTCTCCGGCGCTTATCATCTTTGACCACGCCGATAGGCCCACCGACATGAACATTGCCTTCAGCAGAAGGCTCCGCAACAGCATCCCCGAGTCCTGGATTGTGGAAATCGTCCCAGACACCATGCCCATCGAAAAAGAAGAAGATGGACTTTACTGGATTCGCAGGCCCCTTACCGAAGACGAATGGCGAGAGACCCTGGACCAGGTGCTGCGGAAGACCCCCACGCCACAGTGGGCGGAGAACTAACGAGTTATCAGTTTTGAGTTATGAGTTATGAGTATATAACTTGGCGCCAAGGGCGCGATTATAAGGACTCACAACTCACTACTCACCACTCATTACTCCTAAGTTCTATATTGAGCCTGTATGATTAAAGGCGTCAGTTATTTTGGCGTACGCACGCCAAAGCATGCGTTAACCGACATGCAAGACATCAAGGCAGCGGGTTTCAACGCCGTGCTCCACACATGGAGCGAAGAAGACCAGCAGTATTATTACGGTACCATGGCTGAAATCGTGGACCGGACCGCCGAGCTAGGTCTAACGGTCTATGTGAACCCCTGGGGGGTGGGTCGGGTGTTCGGTGGCGAAGCCTATTCGGAACTCACCGCCCGCAATCACGACCTGTGCCAGGTGGCACTGGACGGCAAGCCCAAGGTGGCCGCCTGCCCCAACCATCCGGAATTTCGGGCCTATATGCATCGCTGGATTGAATCCGTCTGTGCAACCAAAGTAAGCACCATCTTCTGGGATGAACCTCATTTTTACTTTGAGAAGGGCGGACTCCAGAACTGGAGCTGCCGCTGCGAGAAATGCCGCAAAAAATTCCGCACGCAATTCGGTTACGAGATGCCCGCCGAACTCACCGAAGACGTGTTGAAGTTCCGCGAAGACTGCCTCATCGATTTTTTGAAAGAAATGACGGAAGATGTTCACGCTCGCGGCAAGCGCAATTGCGTGTGCATGTTGCCGCCCTGGTTCCCGGCGGGCCTCGACGACTGGGGCCGCGTGGCATCCATGGACAGCGTAGATGAAATCGCCAGCGATCCTTACTGGGAACGGGGTGCCACCGAAGAATGGGTCCGGGAAAAGTACGCCGAGACCGCCCACAAACTCGTGACCGTGGCCGCCAAATACGGCAAGGCCGTGCAAATGTGGGTCAAGGCCTACCAGATCGAAGCGGGCCGCGAAAACGACCTGGCCATCGCCGTAGCCGAAAGCCGCAAGGCAGGCATCGACAACATCTTCGCCTGGAGCTACCGCGGTACCGAGACCCTCAGCTGGCTGAAAAGCGAAAACCCGGACGAAGTAGCCCGGGTGTTTAGAGATTCGCTCAAG
>CALATK010000060.1 GCA_937891805.1 uncultured Fibrobacter sp.
GGTTGATACGGGTACCCCCGCACTCAGGACAGATGCCGATTTTCATGAACTTGCGGAAATGGAAAATATGCCACATGTCCCACAGTTCCTGCATCACGGAGACCACTCCGCTTTCGTTGCCGCTGGGAGGGCCGTACAAGAAGGCGTGGCGCTGCTTTTCGGTCAGTTTTTTCCAGGGAGTATCCAGGGAGCAGTGCATCTCATTGGCGATGGTCCGCAAGTTTCGCCAGCCAAAATCAGAAAAGATAATCGTGCCCGTGTCCTTCTTTTGGCAAGCAAAACAGCCCTGCTTGATAGAAAGGTTCGGGTCGGGCACTACCAGGTTCAGGTCGAACTCGCAACTTTCTCCCATGCCCTTGCAGGCGGGGCAGCGGCCCTTGGGGTCATTAAAGCTGAAGAACCGGGGTTCCAGTTCCGGAATAGAGATACCGCACTTGGGGCAAGCCAACTCCGTACCCTGCAGGCGGTATTCTTCCTTCGCATTTCCCACTCCATCCTTGCCCTCGCTCGACGACAGCAAGAAACTCACCAGTTTTCCGTCGGTCAGCTTGAGCGCCCCTTCCAGAGCCTCCCGCAGGCGGCTCATGTTCTTGCGTTCCAGAGTCATGCGGTCGATGACCGCCTCGATGGTGTGCTTCTCGTAACGCACCAGGGCGGGCACTTCCTCGATCCTGTAAATCACACCATCCACACGGGCGCGCACAAAACCGTCTTCCTTGAGTTCGGCCAGTTCCTTGCGGTATTCGCCCTTGCGTTCCTGCACGATGGGGGCCATCACCGTAATCTGCTTGCCCTCGTCGCCTACGTACAAATTATCTACAATCTGGTCCACGGTCTGGGCCTTGATGACCCGGCCGCACTTGGGGCAGTGGGGCACGCCCAGTCGGGCAAAAAGCAGGCGGTAATGGTCCAGAATCTCTACCACCGTACCCACGGTGCTACGGGGGTTGCGGTTCACCGTTTTCTGGTCGATGGAAATCGTAGGCGAAATGCCGCGAACGCTCTCCACCTCGGGGTGTTTCATGCGACCGATGAACTGACGGGCATAAGCAGACAGGGATTCTACGAAGCGGCGCTGGCCCTCCTGAAACACCGTATCAAAAGCGAGGCTGGACTTGCCCGAACCCGAAACACCGGTCACCACCACGATAGAATCGCGAGGAATTTTCAAATCCACATGTTGCAGGTTGTGTTCGTGGGCGTCGCGGATATCAATAAACTTGGTCATACGAGAAATATAGAAAAACAGCTTTTGTTCACCACAAGGATAGTGAACATCTGAACACGATTCAAGGTATTCTGCCGGTCAAGACCATACTTTTCGGCAGAAACCCCAAAAAAAACGCCACGGAGCCGAACCAAGGCGGGGCCCCCATGCAACTATTGTTGACATCGAGAAATCAGGGGCGGGCTCTCGCGGCTCTGCAACAGCACAAGAGTTCAAACGCGTTGCACCATTTGGACCAGGTTGTTCCTTACGTTATATTATATGTACTGGAGAAATTCTTGATTTCTCCATTTACAAAAAAACTTGCTCCGGAATCGAGCAAGTCAATAATACGATAACTAGAAAATTCATTCATCATTTGGCAAATAACTTATTGATTCGTTTTATTTCAGCTGTTTTGTTCTTGGATTTCCATGAAACCCACTTGGACTTCTTGCCAGACCGAATCAATGCGTCTAGCAAGGAGTCAGCCACCTTCTGACTCCTTATCGAAAAATCCTTAGAAATGCTAGCCGTTGACATGTTACTCCTCGACTAAACCAATATAAAAAAACGATGTGCCCGAGTCAATACCCGCGTCGAAGATTTGTCATTTAGCAACTATTGACGACATCAAGGGATCTCAAAGAATCTACTTGACCCTATTCCAGTAGAGCTTTTCGCCGTTCATCTCAAAGTACATCTGGTCGGGGCCGTTCAGGTGGCATACCAGGGAATCTCCCCTGGCCGGCCTCACCACGACCAGCTCGCCCCGGACATCGTACTCTACGCGGTCCGTCGCGCCGCAGAGGTACATCCTCGACGACTTGAACTCGATGGACCCGCAGCCGATCAGCTGCAACAGACCATCTTTCGAGGCGGCCTCCCACTTGCCCTCGACGGGATTCTTCTGGCACGCGCAGAGCACGAGCGCAAGCGACATCAAAATCAGGAACGGGACCTTCTTCATATGGATTTCCTTTTTCCTTCAATATACACTATTTTGATAAAAACGCTAATTTCCGAGCTAAAAAGGGGCTAGTGAAGGGCGTTCCCTGCTGCGCAGGGGCGGGCTCTCGCACAGCTGGCTACAAAGAATCGTCGAAAAACTTTTTCTGAAAAGCGTTCAAGTGTCTGCTATCAGCCGCAGCAAGGACTACCTTATCCATCGTCGCCGAATCAAGATTCCCTATCAATCTCACCTGGCCACCTTGAACTAGTGCCTTAAATTCACCGACACTCTTAACAAAGAGTGCCGAACAATCAACGAAGGAGTCATGCTCTAAAAAAGCAAAATCCGATGCCGCGATTTTCAACTGCGTCTCCATGCCCTTTTTCGGATAGGGGCGCGAATTTATCGTAACCAGGCCTACCTGACCGGACAGTTCGTTTACGAACACAAGCATCTTCTGATGGTCGCAATTCACAATCGTGCCCGTCATGGAACGGACAACATCCCCTTGCACAAGATCGATTTCAGCCATTCTTTACGCTCAGGGCAGCCATTGTCTCGCGTTCGTTCTTCACGATTTCGCGAATTTCATCATCGGCATCAATTTCGTCAAGAATCTCGCTCATGCGGATTGAGGTGTTCTCGCCCTCTTTCCATGCAGAATTCCAGGCGGAGGAGTGTGACTTTTGCACAAGTCTGTCAAAACTTAGCTTTGCATTCTCGTCAAACGCCTTCTGCAACGTTTCGACATCCGATTCCGACAGGTAATCCATGTTGCACTTTTTCGAGATGTCGAAAAAGCCCTTGTCGTACTGCGTAAACACACGAAGTTCAGGCGAGCAGTTACCCTTAATCATGTCGTAGAGGGCAGAAGGAACCGGGCCATAGTTCATGGCAATATAGGTATCCCCCGTCACGGAACGGCCATACTGCTTGAGATGCAGCAAATCCGCAAACCACAGAATCTTGAACAGCTTATGAGTGCGCCGATCCTGTTCCGGAAGGCGTTCCGCAACCCAGAGAGCCGCGTTCAGCAGGACATCTGTACCATATATGGGATTAATCATAAGCCATTACCCTTCTGGCCCAATATACATATTCTTTTAGACATCCGACAACATACAAGCTCATAAATGCCGCCTTTTTATTGATTCTACACATTTGTTCACCACAAAATATAAACAAACTCGGGGCGGTTGTCAATACCCGCGGCGAAGATTTGTCATTTAGCAACTATAGTTGACACCGAAGGACAACGGGCGTTCCCTGCCGTTTATTTCGCCAAGCATTTAAAGCTTCCGGCTTTTATTTTCACGGAAAAACATCAAATAAGATGTCCCGAGAGCATCGGCCAACTTCTTTGACATGAGCATAGAAATGGGCCTGGCCCCCCGCTCAAGCGAATTGTAGTTCTGCTTCGCGAGGCCAACCCTTTGGGCCAACTGCGCCTGCGTAAGCCCCGCATTCACGCGCATTATTTTCAACGCCCTGGCAGAATCAATCCTTTTTTTGGCCTTCTTGTACCAGTCCATCCCTTCCACCGGCTCAAGGACATCGTCGTCCTCGTCGATACGGACGGAATCGGGGAACAGTGCATCCAAAAAGGCGATTACGGGTTTCGGGATATTCTTGCCCGTGACCTTAAATGACACCGGTTCATCAGTGTTCTGCATAGGGGGCGCTTCCACGACTGCCTGCATATGTAACCTCCACCGTTATACCTTTTTCCGTTTCAATCCAACATGCCACCCATTTG
>CALATK010000061.1 GCA_937891805.1 uncultured Fibrobacter sp.
TCATAACGCAGTTTTATCCTAACTTTAAACTGTCCAACTTTTTGGGTTCAGTTCAGAATTGCACGGGGCTTTCGTCGTTCTTAAGGAATAATTCTTTTAGATTACTTCTTCTGGAGCGGGGTATCCTTCAGGATTTCCCCGACCAGGTTCTTCATGTTTTCTTCCCAGTCGCCCTTGCCCATGGCAAAGCCGAGGTGGACGCGGGCCTTGAGCGTGCCGCTCGCCACAACGGTCTTGCTGTCGGCGTTGGCAATGGAGTATTCGCCGGTGAACTGGAGGTAGCTCTTGGTTTCGGCACTCATGGTGAGCGGGTTCATCTTGGTTTCGGAGAGGCGGGAAACTTCGAGGTTGCTCATGGAGATGATGAGACCAGAAACGCCGTCGAGAGCGTCAAACTTCGGGGAGGGAACGAGATAGTCCTTCTTGCCGAACTTGGTCGAGGTCATGGTGAAGTCTGCCGCTTCCTTGGCCGTGAAATTGGCGGCGATGTCGGCCTGGCTCTTCAGTTCGCTGCCCATCTGCTGGGTGAACCAGCCGGAGAAGTTGCTGGAGAAGTCCGGAAGGTCGTCGGCAACGTCGTCCTGGTTCTTCACGACCGGCTCGGTGTAGACGACGGTCACTGCCGTTGCCGGCTCAGTCCAACTAGGGTCGATGTTCTTGAGACCAGCCTTGCCCCCGCAACCGATGAGAGAAAGTGAGACTGCACAGAGAAGAAGTGCAGCAATTTTTTTCATGATATTATCCTCCTGATGGAAAATTTCCAGAAAAACGACATTGTTTTCCTGACGAGACAATATAGGAAAAATTTGTTCTAAAAAAGAGATTTTCGTGCAATAAAAAAATTTTTTCGAAATTTTCTGTCAAAATTTTCTATATGACTCAGATTGAGACATATAGGAATTTTCCAAGATTTCATGACAGGAACGGCAATCCAGGGGCCTCTCCGGTTCAAGAAATTGCAAAAACGATCCGGCCCATCTAGACAATTTCCCAAATTTTATATATTTTTATTTTTGGGAAATAGAAATTCGAGAGCCGACAAATGAAACTGATTGAAAGAACAGAGTATTTGGACACGTTGAAAAATGTCAGGGGTACACCCGACATCAAGGTGATAACCGGAATCCGTCGTTCCGGCAAATCAAAATTATTAGAATCCTTTGCAGAATGGATTGCAAAAAATGATAAAAAGGCAAACATCATCAAGATCAACTTCAACTTGACGAAGTTTGAAAAATTACAGAACTATTCCGCACTCGAAGAATATGCAGAACAGGCGTACAAGCCTAAAAAGACAAACTATCTGTTCATCGACGAAGTTCAACTTTGCGACTCGTTCGAAAAGGCTTTGAACAGCCTGCACGCCACGGAAAAATTCGACATCTATGTAACCGGCTCAAATGCATTCCTGCTTAGTAGCGATCTGGCAACGCTCTTTACGGGTAGAACTTTTGAGATACCCGTCTTCCCGTTTTCGTTTGCGGAATACACAAAATACTACAAGCCGAAAAAAATGGAAGACTCGTTCGAATCTTACCTTAAAGAAGGGGGGATGGCGGGTTCCTTCTTATACAAGACTGAAAGCGAAAAGTTCCGTTACGTGAACGAAGATGTTTTCAACACGTTGGTTATCCGCGACATCGTCAAAAAATACAAGATTCGGAACAAGGTCTTTCTTGAAAAACTGATTGACTTTTTGATGGACAATGTCGGCAACATCACCTCCATCCGAAATGTCGCCAAGACAATCAGCACCACAGGCGACAAGACGAACCATAAAACCATAGGTTCTTACATCGATTATTTGTGCAAGGCATTCGCCTTCTATAAAATCCGAAGATTCGACATTCGCGGAAAAAGATACTTGACCACGGAAGACAAATACTACTTGAGCGACCATTCGTTCCGCTACGCAAGACTCGGGACCCGCAACATGGACTACGGCCACGTGTACGAAAACATGGTTGCCATGGAATTACTTCGAAGGGGTTACCAACTTTACGTCGGAGTCCTATACAAGAAAGAAATCGACTTTGTAGCAATGAAACATGACGAAAAGCTGTATATCCAGGTATCGGACAACATCTCGGACAAGAAGACTTTTGAAAGGGAAACGGCCCCGCTGCTCGGAATAAAAGACGCATACCCCAAAATGCTCATCGCGAGAACAAGCCACGAAACGACCCAGTACGAAGGAATCAGAATCGTCGATGTCTCAAGATGGCTTCTTGGCATGGATTAGCCCCCAACGGATTAAGCCCTCCCTTGGGCGTTCCCCGGCCCCAACTTGTCATCCCCGCGAAGGCGGGGATCTCCCAGCGTCGAAGGGGCCGGGGCGGGTGCTGCTCGCCTCGTACCTCGGCTCATCGAGCCTTGCCGCTCTACAGGGTCCACGGCAAGTCTCGCCACCGCGTGGCGGTGCGACGCCCCCTAACGCAACTCGGGTGTGAAGTGTGGGATGATTGTTTATCGGCGGGTTAATCGGAGTCCTTGACGCAACGGACGGGAACTTCATAGTACTTAAAGTGATTAAATAAGCGCGCTTCATCGCCGTATACCAGTCGCATTGCATACGCGGCAGAAGGACCGTTTTCAGTAGAACTCCAGAAGTCCGCGCTGTAACCATAGTTGTCAAAACTGCCATGGGTACTATAGCCAACAGGCAAGGCCGAGAACGAATAAGCGTCAGAGCCATTCTCTTGAAAGAGCCAACCTGCAGTAGTTCGAAGTTTTTTGCCAGCCGCCGATACACCACCGACAATTTTGATAAGGATGTCCCATTCATCTTTGCTGGGCAGGTGCCAGTGACTAGGGCAAATGCCGCGTACTGGGTATGTTGGTGAACAAGTCAAATTTTCACCGCAGCCCTTACCATAATCCGAAAACTCAGCGACACTATCCATAGCCGCAGCCCAGGTGTAGAACCGACCAAATGATGCACAATAGGGATCTTTGTAGCATCTGCTACCAGCAATTTCATAATTAAGGTTCTGGGCCATCCACACCTGGTCGCCAATTTTCACGGTCTTGTATTCTTGACCATCTCGTTCGTCGGTCAATGTTCCATATTCGCAGTTGTCTTCCGTTTCAGTCTTGCAAGGAGTCGCCAAAGTTATTGAACTAGACGAAGACGCCACCTTGTCCGCAGAACTGCTACTTGACTTCGTAGTCGTTCCAGACGAATTCGAGTCGCTGGACTTGGCACTCGATGAAGAGAAATCGCAGTCCATCTTCTCGATGAGGGTCCCGATGACCCAGCCGTTGTTACCATCGCACACAGCCATGTCATGGTATTCCGTCAGGTAGGTGGCAACGCACTTCTGACTCTTGCCGCAGTCATAGTCCGACAGTTCCATGAAAGTCTCGACGGGGTCGGGGATTCCACCTCGGTTC
>CALATK010000062.1 GCA_937891805.1 uncultured Fibrobacter sp.
ATATGAAACTTGTTTATCAAAAGGTTAATGAAAATAAAAAAAGTATGTTATAATTTTTCTATCAGCTTGAAAGGGGCGGTAACTATGAAAAAATCTCCCAAATTCTGGGCAGCCTTAGGGATCTTCAGCCTGGTAGGCCAGATCGCCTGGGTGATGGAAAATATGTACTTCAATGTATTCATATATAAAATAGTTTAGAATACGGTGATATAATGAAAATATTAATAATAGGAATTGTTGCCAGTGGGAAAACCACTTTAGCTAAAAAAATAAGTGAAGAATATGGAATTAATGTATTACGTTGACGAAATAAATATGCGCTTTGGTGGCGAAGGAACTCGGATTTAACGGCGTGAGCCCCAACAGCATCGATGCAGTGAGCCACCGCGACATGATGCTGGAATTCGAAGCCGACCTCGCCATCATCGCGAACACCATGAGTCGCTACGCCGAAGACTTCGTGAACTGGAGCACCAGCGAATTTGGCTACCTCACTCTGCACGACGCATTCTCTAGTGGTTCCTCGATGATGCCGCAGAAGAAGAACCCGGATTCCATGGAACTCATCCGCGGAAAGTCCGGCCGCATGCTCGGTAACTTCAGCGCCCTCTACACGCTGGTGAAGGGTGCGCCGCTGAGCTACAGCCGCGACCTGCAAGAAGACAAGGAACCGGTATTCGACTCCGTCCATAATGTGAAGGTGATTCTCCGCGTGATGAAAGAGGCTCTAGAAAGCGCTCGCTTCAACTTCGACAAGATGCACGCGAAAATGCTGCCGGCGCTGCTGGCTACCGACCTCGCCGATCTTCTCGTCGAATCCGGCGTGCCGTTCCGCGATGCCCACCACGTGGTCGGTAGCCTGGTCGGCGAAGCCGCCCGCCAAGGCCTCGAATTCACGGACCTTAGCGACGAGGCCTGGGCAAGCGCCGGCGTCCCGAATGTGTGTCAGATGAAGAAGACGCTCACCTTCGAATACAGTGTTTCCCGCCGTAACATCGAAGGCGGCACCGGTCCCAAGTCCGTGAAGCAGCAGTTCGTGAAGGCCGCCGCAATCCTGAAGAAATTCAAGAAGTAAGAAAATTCCCCGCCTTGGTTCGACAAAGCTTACCACAGGACGCGGGGATGACGGCGTCAATGCAGGTCTGTTACTTCTTATCTTGAGGAACCAGTCGTTCCACTACGCGGAACAGCTCGTTATAAATTTCCAGGAAATCCTCGATCCAGATGGGATCCCGCTCTCCGACGATATGCATCGTCTCTTCCAGAGTATGCTGGGCGTTATAAGGCCCAACCAGCGAACCCTCGGGCAAGGCTCCGCTCCTGTAGGCCTGTGCCGCCGAAACGCGGGCACGGAAACTACGACGGAGTCGGGTAATGAGGGAGCTACGCAAGGCCAGCAGTTCATCGTAAGCCTCCTGGAAATTTCCAGCAGCTATGGACTGCTCCGCCAATTTCAGGCGGCGACCGATGGATTCACGCTCCATGGGCGGCACCAGCATGCCCTTGGCAGCGAGAGTACCCCGAATCTGGGCAATTGTCTTTTCCAGAAAATCCTTGCCCCAAAAGCACATAGGAGCGGCTGCATTTTCGGTCACCCTGTTTTCACGAATCTTGTGGGCCGAAAGCCAACGATCTAGCTTGTCCAGCACGATTCCCGCCTCGGGAGTGCGGTCTATGGCCAGATAGTCCCGGGCACGGGAAAGCAGGCTATCCGCATAGACCAT
>CALATK010000063.1 GCA_937891805.1 uncultured Fibrobacter sp.
GGTCCCTTGTAGGGCACGCGGCCTTCGATGCCTTCGGGAACGAACTTGCGGGGTTCCTGAACGCCACCCTGGAAGTAACGGTCGGCAGAACCGGCCTTCATGGCACCGAGGGAACCCATGCCGCGGTAGCTCTTGTAGCTACGGCCATCGGCCAAGATGACTTCGCCCGGAGCTTCTTCGGTACCGGCAAAGAGGGAACCCACCATCACGGCATGACCGCCAGCAGCCAAAGCCTTCACGATGTCGCCCGAGAACTTGAGGCCACCGTCGGCAATGATCTTCACGCCGACCTTGCGGGCCATCTTGCCGCATTCCACCACGGCGGAGAACTGGGGGTAACCCACGCCCGCCACGATACGGGTGGTGCAAATAGAACCGGGGCCGATGCCCACCTTCACGATGTTGGCGCCGCACTTGGCCAGTTCCGCAACCGCTTCGGGAGTGCAGACGTTGCCTGCGCAAATCGTAAGCTTCGGGTATTTTTTGCGGACAGTCTTCACCATGTTGCGCACGCCGATGTGGTGGCCGTGAGCCGTATCGATAATGAGCAGGTCCACGCCGGCGTCCACCAGGGCGGCCACGCGTTCGAGAGTATTTGAAGAAGTGCTCACGGCAGCGCCAACGAGCAACTGGCCATTCTTGTCGAGGCTAGCGTTGGGGTTGTTTTCGCGCTTCAAGATGTCCGTCATGGTGATAAGGCCCTTCAGGGCGCCAGAGGCATCCACCAGCGGGAGCTTCTCGATACGCTTTTCGGCCAAAATTTCCTTGGCCTTGGCAAGGCTCACCTTGGGGCTTGCCGTCACCGGATTCTTGGTCATCACGGTGCGGATCTTCGCGTTCATGTCGCTCACGGTGCGGAGGTCGCGGCTTGTGAGCATGCCCACAAGCTTGCCCTTGGAAAGAATCGGGAAACCGCTCACCTTGTTACGGGCGCGGAGTTCAAAGGCGGCAGACACAGGCTGGTCGGCGTCCAGGGTAACGGGGTTCGTGACGATACCGGACTGCCACCGCTTGACCTTGCGGACCTCTTCGGCCTGGTCTTCGATGCTCATGTTCTTGTGGATGATGCCGATACCACCCTGCAGGGCGAGGGAAATGGCCAAAGGAGCCGTAGTCACGGTGTCCATGGCGGCACTGATGATAGGAATGTTCAGCTTGATGTTGGGAGCGAGCTGGGTGCTCACGTCGGTCTGGGCCGGCAAAACAGAAGATTCAGCGGGAACAAGAAGGACGTCGTCAAACGTCAGGGCTTCTGGCAAAAGTTTCATAATAGACCTCTTTTGCGTAGTAAATATAGAAAAAAAGAGACTAGAATCTAGGGATTAGGGGCTAGAAAAAAGCGTAAAAAAAGCTTTTTAAGACTAACGAAAGGAAGGTTCCGGTCTTCAAACAATTAACCTTCATAGGCTTTTAGCGCCAATCTTCTTTTTCTATATTCCCACCCGCAACAAGGAGATTTTATGGTCGCCGAAGGTGAACACAACAAGTGGATTGCGCTGGCCCTTTGTATTTTGCTCGGGTACCTGGGAATCCATCGTTTTTACGAAGGAAAAATCTGGACGGGAATTCTCTGGCTCTGCACGGCAGGACTTGGCGGCATCGGTGTCATTGTAGATGCCATTCTCATCGTGATGAAGCCGGAGAAGTACTAAGTGAGTTATGAGTTGTGAGTGATGAGTTGTGAGTGAAACTCAGTTGTTCCTTCGGCCTGGATCCTTCGTCGCTGCACTCCTCAGGATGACGCCTCTTGTACCAGCGACCTCAAACCCCTAGCCCCTAGATCCTAGCCCCTAGATCCTATCCCCTAGATCCTATCCCCTAGATCCTATCCCCTAGATCCTAGCCCCTAAATCCTATCCCCTAAATCCTATGAAACACCTATTCGTCATCGCAACCGGAAGTGCCGGAAAAATTAGAGACTTCGCCCATATCCTTGGAACCGACCATTACGAATTCCAGACCTTGAAAGACATCGGATTTGACGGCGACATCGTAGAAGACGGCAAGACCTTTGCCGAAAACGCCATCATCAAGTCAAACACAACCGCCAAGTGGCTTGCTGCACGCAACATCGAAGCCACCGTGCTGGCCGACGATTCCGGATTAGAAGTTTTCGCCCTGAACGGGGAACCGGGAATCTACAGTGCCCGCTATAGCGGAGGCCACGGAAACGACATAAGCAACAACGAACTGCTCCTGAAAAAACTGGAAAATATCGAAGACCGCAGGGCCCGATATTTCTGCGCCCTTTCGTACCAGATCGTTTCGCAAGTCGACGACAAGTTCAGCATCAGCGAGCCCCGCATTTTTGAAGGGGAATGCCGCGGGACCATCAACCACGCCCCCGTAGGCGACATGGGCTTCGGCTACGACCCCCTCTTTGTACCCGACGGCGAAACCCGCACCTTCGCCCAGATGGAATTGGAAGAGAAAAAGGCCATCAGCCACCGGGGAAACGCCATCCGCGCCCTGAAGGCGGCACTACAACGGAAATAGAGCGTAGTTTTCCTTGGTGTAGGCCCGCGTATAGGCGTTAAAATGCCACCACTCGCTACTTAGAGGAACCCAACCCGCTCGAAGCATAATAGAACGCAAAATCTTGCGATTGTTTACCTGTTGTTCGGTAAGGCGACCGCTTTGCAGGGCATCCGCCTCCCCTACCTCGCCTGCGCACCGCTCAAAGGAATCAAAGTCCGTTCCCATGTCCAGCAGGTTCCCTTCGGCATCGGTGATGCTCAAGTCCAGCGCAAGTCCATAATTGTGGAGTCCGCCGGTAACGCCAGATGACACATAGTTGGAATAGGGCGTGCCTGCCACCGTACGTTTCAAGGCCGACTGGGCATATAGGGGGCGAGCCGCATCGAAAATCACCAGCACAGAGCCCGGCATTTCCTTCTCCATAATCTTGATGGCCCGCTTGAGCTTTGGCAAGGCGTCTTTATGGACAAAGGCCCGCTGCACTCCGCAATACAAATCGTGTCCCGTCACGTTGTTGAAAGTACCATACCGCAAGTCCATGCGGAGCCCTTTCAGGCGGGTGATTTCTACCATGTTGGAATCCGTGGTGGCATATTCAATCCACTTCTTGACCGAAGAACAGAAACGCAGGGGCTTCTCGGGCTTGGGCGGCACGAACAGGGAATCCGTTTCGTGAGCAAAAGCTACAGAGGATAAAAAAAGCACGGACAAAAATATCCAAAAGAAACATTTAGAAAAGCCGTCGTTTTTCATAAATCTTCAAGCCTGGATCCTTCGCACTTATGTGCTCAGGATGACGTTTCGCGGAGCTTCGCTCGCCATGACAATCTTTCGTCTCTCGTCTTTCGTCTCTCGTCTAACTAGATTCCCAGCTGCACTTCTACGCCGAACTGCAAGTAAAGTCCCATGCCTTTCGCCATAAAGGGAACCAGGTCGTAACCATCGTTGGAATCACCATCGGCATCCCTGGTCACCCAGGAACGCTCACGGGCGTTCTCGCCGCCCAAGAACTTGAGAGCGGGCACATCCAGCTTGGCAAAGATGTTGTCCACTTCAAGGTAGAACCGGGCACTCCTGAAGAAATACTTCGAGGTCATCAGGTCCAGATTCAGGCGCAAGTCGGTGCGGAACAAGTCCGTAAATTCATTCAGGTCCTTGAGCCTGCGCTTGCCGTTGGTGCCATCGGCACTGGAAGGTTCAATCTGGTAATAGTACAAGGGCCTGTGCCACAAAGCATGGTGGGTCAAGATGACCGAAACCAGGGAGTCCTTGCGGGGGTAATAACGGAAATGGGAAACCACGTCCAGTCGGGAGTTCGCCTCCCACGGGAGGGAATTGCCAGAGCCTTCCAGTTCGTATTCGCCATAGACGGAACTGATATTGGTGGACATGGAGAAATGGTGGGAAGTCTTCCACTCCATCTTGGCCCCGCCGCCAAAGACCCAGGCGAAATCCACGTCGGTCACGTCTTCGTACTGAGCGTAGGCCTTAGGCATGGGCAGCAGCGGATCCGGATAGTAACGGCCAAAACCGGAAGCCTGTACATCCAGGTACTTGGAACGGTAACCGAGACCCAGCTTGGCTGAAGTTCCCGATTCCAGACGGCCCGTCAGGTCGCCCTTGTCGTAGTAGGGTTTCCAGTCGCTGCGGTAGGCGGCATTTCCGAACAGGCGCCAGTAGGCGGTATCCGCTCCCGACAAGTTCCGTTCCATGTCCAGAGAGGCCGTAGGAGCGGCCTTGTGGTCCATGGCGTCAGCCACGGCTCCCGCAGAAAGAATGTACTGGTAGTAATCCCGCTTCCAGTCCAGACGACCCGTCCCGGAGACAACGCCCGTCTGGTAATCGTCGGACTGTTCGCCGAAATTCAAGTAGTTCCTTTCCAGAATGTGCTGTTCGTAAAGGAGAGCGCCGCTGAGCTTGGAGCCCAGAATGTTCCCCTTGAAATTCTTGTCCAGCCCACCCGAAATGGTAGTGTGGGTATAGTCGTAACCGTCAATGAAGGACCGTTGAGCCTGGTCCATATTGACGTCCTCGGCAGGAGTCTTGAACCCGGTGGTATCACGCAGGGTATCGCTCAGGTATTCCCGGACAAAACCCGCGTGGGCGCTGGTCCCAAAGCGGGAGGCGTATTCCGCCCCCAACACCAGGTAGTTCTGCTCGCCCGAAATAATATCGATGGAATTCACCTCGTCGTAGGCCGTAGAAGTATCTTGCCGGATTTTGTATTCGTCGGAGCTGTACAGGGTGCGGATAGCCCAGGTGTTGCCCATGGAATCGGAACCGTTCAGCTGGGCGTAAATGTCAAAGGCTGTCAGGTCGAAGGGGTCCGAAGACTTGACCCGGCAATCGTTTACGCAGTCGCCGTCGCGCTTGCGGAATTCCGTAAAGAACTTTTCGCCCAGGTTCTTGAGCATCTCGCCGTCCAGCCTACGGAAAGCGAAACGGAAACTATCCCAGAAAAGCCAGGGAGCATCCACCACCACTTCTTGCACCGTAAGGCCAACGGCCCCCTTAAGCCCCCACTCTCCCTTGGTCTGTTCGGGCAGGTACTGGATAGAGGTGGCAAGGCCCTGGCCGATTGGGCCCGAACCGTAATGGTCATGAACTTCAATCCCGCTCAAGATGTGGGGGTTAATTACCGAAAGGTTTCCGGGAAAGCCCACATCCAGGTGACGCATGTTGGGGCTCCGGAGCCTGCCCAAGTGGTAAGCCACGTCCCCCGCACGGGAACCGTCGTAGTAAAGCGCACTGCTAAAATCTTTCTGGCCCGAAATACCCGGCATCTGGCTCAGGTGTTCCGTCACGTCGAAACGCATGCCCGCCGCAT
>CALATK010000064.1 GCA_937891805.1 uncultured Fibrobacter sp.
AAGGTTCACTCACGCATGCCTTGTGGATGCGCGGTTCATGCATTTTTTCAAACGCGTAGGCCCCCGCCCGAAAGCGGATACGCCCCGGCTGGTCATATACTATTTTATAAATCATGATGATTGATGGTTAAAACAATCAATGTGAAATGTGAAGTGTGTGATGTAGAATAGCCATTACACATTTCTCATTTCACATTACACATTATTTATTTGCTTCTTTCTTCGCGTCGTTGCAGATATCTGCAGCCTCGTCTTTCATATCCTGGAAAGTGGCCTTGGCGTCGGCGGTAATCTTCATGCCTTCGGCAAGTCCCTTTACCGCATATTCGCGAGTCTTGGGTGCCTTGAGAATCTTCTTGATGATAGTTGGGCCAACGACACCGGCCACCACACACCAGAACTTTTCATTTTTCCATACGGACATAGTTTACTCCTTTTGTTTCGCCCTAATGTCATCCCCGACTTGGTCGGGGATCTTCATTAAAGCCTTGTTGTTCCTTGCACAATAATCTACCTAATTATTTATCAAAAAGCAACTTACATACAAACTAATAGACGAGCTTCAAGCCCAAGTCCTGTATGGCTTCCGTGCGACTAACATTGTTAGAATTTTCCTAATTTAGTTCAGCCTATTTAACTTAGTTAGCGTAAAAAAAGTTAGCCCTATTCTTGTTCCAACTCGTTTATCAACTGAATATTATACAGTTTTTGCACTTGCAAGATGTCGAGAATGATTGCAATCCTTTCGTAAGTTGTACCCTTGTCTATTTTGATAGCGACAGGAGATTTTTTATTCTGTACAGTTGCAGCCTTTTCGCGAAGTTCGTCGGGAGTGCCCCGCTGACCATTAAAAGCAAGTTCCGTTTCGGAAAGTTCAATATACAGGCCTTCGGGAGTGTCACGCTTGACTTCGCTTTGCGTTTCGGGCAAAATTAGCTTGAGTACGGATTCGTCTTGCTTGAACACTGATGTCACCAAGAAGAATACAAGTAGCAAAAAGACGCAGTCGATGAGAGGCGTCATATCGGGCCGGATTCGGCGTGTTCTTTTTGCCATTTATGCATCCTCGTTTTGGGAGCGTATGTGGTCCTTTTCTTTGAGAATGCGGCCCAACTGCAAAAGCACATCGTTTTCCACGTTGTCCTGCTCCGATTCCATTCGGGCATTCAGGTAATTGAATGCAATGACATGTGGAATAGCGACCACAAGACCGATTACGGTTGTAATAAGGGCGAGCTTAATGCCCGTGGCAAAAGCCCCGGCGTCAGAAAGACCTGAAACAGCGATGACGCTAAAGGCGTTAAAGATTCCGAACACCGTTCCCAAAAGGCCGAGAAGCGGAGAAATGCTAGCGATGTTTTCAATGGTGGTCATGCCCTTTTGTAGCGGTGAAAAGGCAAGCGCTATTTCGGTACGGATACTTTCTATGATGATGTGGTGATCGGTATTGTGGCTCACCACGCGATGCAGGATTTTTGCCGGAAGGCGCATGCGGATACTTCTGTTGAAGAGGATAAGCGAGATGATTTTCCACACGATGATGGAGTAGCCAACGAAATTCATGGCCACGAGTATATAAGCAATAATGCCACCCTGTTGGATAAAGTCTAAGATGTAGTTCATTTTTTTGTCATGCCCGCGTAGGCGGGCATCTCCTTTTATTAATGAAGGTTATACTTAATCGGAATCTCCATTTTCCACATGTCCTTGCCAAGCACGGTAGGTATGGGGTCAAATTTGTGAACTGCCTGTACGGCGGCAAGGGCACTTTCGTTCAGCGAGGAATAGGGGCATGGTTTTGAGACTGTTGCCCCGCTGATACTCCCGTCTTTGGCGACTGTGAACTGCACGCGTACCGTTCCCTCTTGTTTTAGGCGACGTGCCGTCGCCGGGTAATCCTTCTGTTTTTCAAATGCCTTGGAAAGCCCGATGAGATAGGCCTTTGTCACCTTCATCAACGAATCCTTGGAAGGTTTCGGCGGCGGAGGCGGTGGCGGAGGTGGCGCAACTGGCTCTGGAGCTGCTTTGACAACGGGTTCGACGGGGGCAGCGTCCGTGACCATAATCGGCTCCGGTTCCGGCTCGGGTTCAGGTTCTGGAATCGTATCTTGCACGATGTTCGGGATGATTTTTGCGCGAACCACCTTCTTCGTGATTTTTTTGACTTCGGGCGGTGGCGGCGGAGGCTTGAGCAGTAGGCGCTCCACATGAATGACCTCAGCGTCTTCGCGAGTGGTAACCACCTGCGTCCGCTTCAGGAATCCCCACGCATAAAAACCCACATGCAACAAAATGGCGATAGTAATGCCCATGTAAAACACACGCCGCATTGTAAATGCGGAATAAGGGTTTTTGCGGCGAGGTTCAAGACCTGGCTTAAATTTAAGGGCAGCGCTCATTTGGTGAGCAAATTGAGTTTTTTTATTGCAAAAATTCTACTCCAAACGGTTTTTCAAAACCCATTTGGAGTAGAACTTTTTTACCCCCGAATCTACCTTTAGCACATGCCAAAAGAACCTGAAAATACCATTAAACTCGCCGAAATGGGCGAGAATCGATGCGGGACAATCGCCCGGATCGAAGGCGATTCCCGCTTTATTTCAAGAATTGTTTCCATCGGGCTTACGCCGGGTTCCGCCTTTACGCTCCTCAAGAACGATAAACGTTCGCCGGTGCTCGTTTTTTGCCGCGATACGGTTATCGCTGTCAATCACAAGGAAAGTTCACAGATTTTTGTCAAGGTAGAATCGTAAAGATGAGCGAAATCAAGACTATTGCTTTGCTCGGACAACCCAATTCCGGTAAATCGACGCTTTTTAACAACTTAACGGGACTTCACCAGCGCGTGGGCAACTGGCCCGGCAAAACGGTGGAACAGGCCGAGGGTGAATTTGTTTTTGATGGTACGACGTATAAAGTAATTGACCTTCCGGGCAGTTACGGGCTTTCGGCGAACTCCGAAGAAGAAGTCGTGACCCGCGACTATATTCAGAGCGGCAAGGCGGACCTCGTGTGCATTCTGGTAGATGCGTCGCAGCTGGAACGCAGCCTTTACATGCTGGCTGATTTTGTGGGCATTCGCATGCCCGTGATGCTGGTGCTCAACATGATGGATGTGGCCGAAGCGGCGGGCAAGAAGATTGACGTGGGTGCGATTGAAAAGCGCCTCGGCGTTCCGGTGCTTGGCTTCAGTGCGGCCGAAACGGAACGTTATCCTGAATTCTTCAAGAAGATGGTTTCGGCTATCAAGACGCCTGTTTGCTTGGATAGCGGGAGCCTGCGCGAGGAACTCGTTAGCGGAGGAGAACCTGGCGAAAAAACGGATGATATCATTGGCCGCATCGAAGCAGCCCTCGGTGATTTTGAATATGGCGTTTGCGAAAGAATCTGGATTGCGGAAAAGCTTCTCGAAAAAGACAAGCTCATTTGCGGTGTCGTGAATGAAATGCTTCCGTTTGCCCGTAAAAATGCGATTGACGCGATTCTCGATAGCGAAGAAGGGCGCGACGGCGGAATTCTCACTGGCGAGGCCAAGTACCGCTGGGTTTCGAAAATCGTACGCGAATCGGCTACTCCCAAGTCCATCGAGAAGGTCTTTAGCAAGTGGGACCGCATCGCCACGCACCATATCAAGGGCAAGTTCTTTGCATTCAGAATCATGGTTGTTTCGCTGATTGCGTGCATGATTCTCGCGTTCCCGGGCATGGGAATCGGTTTTGGAATGCAGCCTGTATTGCAGTCGCTTGTAGAACGTGTTGGCGGCGCGCTTGGCGTCTGGCCTGTGGTAATTTCGTTCATCAACTTGGTGCTTGTTGGTGGAACTTGTATTACAATTTGTATGACAAGTTTCATTTTCTCCATCATTTTCGTATTCCGCATTCTCGAGGAAATCGGCTACATGGCGCGTTTCTCGTATGCGTTTGACAACTGGCTTTCGCGCCTCGGTTTGCAGGGCAAGGCGATTATGCCGCTGTTCTCCGGAATTGGCTGCACGGCGGGTGCGGTTTGCGGCACGCGCGTGCTTGATACCCGCGGGCAACGCCTACTTGCGCTCGTTCTGTTGTGGGCGATTCCGTGCGGGAGCAAGGTGGCTGTGGTGCTGTTCCTGGCGTCGACTTTCTTCGGGTCGGCCGCACCGCTGTTCGGTATCGGCTACGTGGCGCTGATTTTTGCAAGCTTCTATCTGTCTTCGCGCCTATTCGGAAAAAAGCTTGTCCCGCAGAATGAACGCGTGGGCATGATTATGGAGCTGCCGCCGTATCACAAGCCGCACTGGAAGATGATTGCCGCGATGGTGGGGCGCAGCACCTGGGGCATTTTCAAGAAGGCTTTGAAGATGATCCTGATGGTGGCGGCCCTTTTCTGGGCGCTCTCTTACGCGGGCGACGGAAATGTGGAAAATACTCTCCTTTACAAAATTGGCAATGCGATTGAACCGGTGACGATGTTCTTTGGCATGCGCTGGGAACTGTTCGTCTCTTATCTGGGCGGCATGTTCAGTAAGGAAGCTTCGCTTGGCATTATGAGCACGCTCTTCAACCACACCGGCGAGGCGTTCTCGCTGGTGACCCGCGTGGCAGCGAGTGAAAACCTGGGCGAGGCGCTTGCAAGTACCATCAGCAAGCCCGAAGCACTTGCATTCCTGTTTGCGTCGATGTTCAACGTTCCCTGCGTGCTGGCGATGGGCACTACCTACCGTGAGGCCGGTTCATTCAAGTGGCTGGCCACCATTATGGGTTACTATCTCGCCCTTTCGCTCGGGCTCGCCTTTATCGGCTACCACATAGGATTGCTGATTTTCTAATGGAGGAATTTTTATGAGTAATGTAAGATCGACCGGGAAAAAATCTTCAAATACCCTGGTCCGCGACTTGGTGAACGTAGGCATATTTTCGGCACTTTATATCGTGCTTGGTTTTATGTCGTCGAGCATCGGTTATATTCCCGCCCTTATTGTTTTTTCGACCGCGAGCATCGCGCTTGTGACGAGCGTTCCCATGTTCCTGTTTTATTCGAAAATAGAAAGGCCGATTCTGTGCTGCATGCTTTTCTGCGGCATTTTCGGGGGCGCAATGTTAGTGATGGGTCAGAGCATTATCATGTTTGCGATAAGCCTTGCAGTTGGGCTACTGTCGGGAACAATTCTGAAAATCATAGGGAAAAATTTTGCTGGCTTGTACATGGCAAACATTGTCTTGAGCCTAATGAGTTCTTCAATGATGCTTCCGCTTTGGCTTTATACCGAGGAATATCTGGAATATACCCGTGGCATGTGCGACGAAGGTTACGTTGCGAAGCTGGCGGAACTTTCTAACAGCATCTGGCCCCTGGTCGGAATCTACACCTTCGGCATCTTGGGTGCCGTTATCGGTGGACTTGTGGCCCGCCGCATCATGAAAAGACACTTCGAACGAATTGGGCTTGCTCGGTGAAATTGGACCCTCGGACAAAACTGTTCCTAACGATTGCGGGAAACAGCATCATTCTTTCCGCGCCAGTGATTTACGGCGCCATGATTGTTGTTTTGCCGGCGGTTTTACTGGTGCTTGAAAAAAGATGGCGGCTTTCCCTGCTCTTTTCTTTCTTGTACGCAATATCTGCATTCAGTTTTGATTATTTAAAAACAATGGATGTCGGGCTCGCGGGCACGCTGTTTGTCTCGACAATGATGCTTGTTTCGCATGTGATGCCGATAAGCGTTATTTTTTACTATGTCATGACGACCACCAAGGTGAACGAGTTTATGGCGGGAATGTCGAAGATGCATATTCCTAACAAAGTGACGATTCCCTTGGCGGTGATGATTCGCTTTTTCCCCACCGTATTTGACGAGGCTCGCGATATCGGAAACGCAATGCGCATGCGCGGCATACGCCTGTTCAGTCTGCGGACCTTGAAAAATCCTTTCCTGTTCCTCGAATACAGGCTCATTCCGCTGCTGGTGTCGCTCACGAAAATCGGTGACGAACTTTCGGTGGCGGCGACGACGCGCGGACTTTCGCCAGAAATGAGACGCAGTTGCATGGTCAAAATCGGGTTCCGCGTTCAAGATGTTATCGTGTTTGTTTATTGTTTAGCTGTTGTAGCTTTATTCTGTTCTCGGTCAGTCCCTTAATTGTCATTCCCGCGAAGGCGGGAATCTCCTTGCTTGTTAGAAATGACTATCACATTAAAAAACGTTTCCTTCTCCTACACGGAATCTCTTGACGATGCCGTCATCAAGAACTTGAATTTTGAAATCAAGTCCGGTGAATGCGTTGTGCTTGTAGGCGAATCGGGCTGCGGCAAGACGACAATCTCTAAGTTGATCAACGGGCTTATTCCGCTTTATCAATCGGGAACGATGTCGGGTGACGTATTGCTCGGCGACAAGAATTCCGCCGACATGATGCTTGCCGAAATTTCAAGACATGTGGGTTCCGTTTTCCAGAATCCCCGTTCGCAGTTTTTCAATATCGATACCGATAGTGAAATCGCCTTTGGCTGTGAAAACTTGGGAATGGATCCGGAAGAAATCCGGGAGCGCGTGGATCGCGTCGTGAAGGAATTCCACATAGAACATCTGGTGGGCAGGAACATCTTTCACCTTTCCGGCGGAGAAAAGCAGAAAATCGCCTGCGCCTCGGTCTCTGCGACCGATCCCGAAATTTTCGTTCTCGACGAGCCTTCGGCTAATCTTGACTTGAAAGCAGTCGCAGACCTCGCCGGAATCATCAAGTTCTGGAAATCTCGCGGCAAGACCGTTGTTATCGTGGAGCACCGCATCCATTACCTGCGAGACATTGCAGACCGGATTTGCTATGTAAAAGACGGTCGCATTGCGCATGAATGGACTCCTGCGGAACTCGAAGCGAAAGGCCCGGAATATGCGGCAAGCCTCGGCCTGCGCTGTGTCAACTTGAAACAACTAGGTGAAACAGAAGATGCCCGCCTGCGCGGGCATGACAAGAAAGGTGTCATTGCGACCCTGAACTCGTTTCAGGGGAAGCAATCTCCTGTCGACGAGTTCACCTTCAACAACCTTCATTTCGCCTACAATCGCAATTTCCCTGTTTTAGACATTCCGGAGCTTTCACTCCCCCGCTATCAAATCACTGCCATTATCGGCCATAATGGTGCTGGCAAATCGACGCTGGCCCAGGTGCTATGCGGGCTTCGCGGGACTTGGCGTCAAAAACGCAAGGCCCGTAAGTACGGGGCGTACTTGATTATGCAGGATGTAAACCACCAACTGTTTACAGAAAGCGTCCTTGACGAAATCTTGCTGGGCATGAATCTGCAAGATGAAAACGCCGCCCTTGAAATCCTTGAAAGGCTTAACCTGAAAGAATACGCTAGCTGCCACCCGATGGCGCTTTCGGGTGGGCAAAAACAGCGTGTTGCAATCGGTAGTGGCGTTTCTAGCGGTCGCGAAATTGTTGTATTTGATGAACCCACCAGTGGCCTTGACTATAGACAAATGCTGGCCGTATCGGCGACTCTCCAGAAATTGGCAGCCACCGGAAAAACGCTACTCGTGATTACTCACGACCCCGAATTCATTCTAAACTGTTGCGACAACGTTATACGCATGGAGCACGGCAACATCGCCGAACAATACCCGTTGCATGGTAACTGTGAACGGCTCATTTGCACAATGACGGAATCCTATTAGAAATAATACTTCGCTTTCGCCCAGATTTCGCGGTTCTTGTCGTAGCCTGCGAGTTGCCCGCGCTTGCCGCCAAAGTGGTCGTAGCCGAGCGAAATCATTACCTGGTCAGTGACGGAGTAATCGCCCGAAACGCGTGCGTAATAAGCAAGGTTGTCGATGTCGAACATGCCGTAGAGCGAAAGCTTGAGCGTGTTGTTCAGGAGTTCCTTTGAAATACGGAAGGTCATTTCAGAAGAATTCTTTTCGGCAGCAAATTTGTCTGAATAGTCAGCGATATACTTGTGCAAATACTGCACCATGAAAGTCCAGTTGTCGCCGGCGTACCAGTCGATTCCACCGAGCGCATTGAACGTGTTCTTGCGGGCGTAATCGAGGTTGCTTGCGTAACCGAGCGCTTCGCCGAAGTATTCTGCGATTTCGGCACGCAGCACGAATTCGCCGACAGGCATCGAAAGGTCGCCACCGATCATGGTCATGGTTTCGTGAATGCCGTGGATGACAATAGAATCCTTGACGGGGTCGTAGCCTGCGACCGTAACGGGCGACTGGTTATGCGTATGAAGCGCCGAAATGGAGAAATCCAGATTCGAGAGGAAGAACGAAACTCGCGTTCCGAAATCTCCGTTCTTGAATTTGGCATCGGGACCTTCTGGGAAATCGATGCTCGCTTTTTCGGGCAATTCAGGACGCCAGGGGTTTTCTTCTTGCATGGGCATCTGGAAATATCGCGGCACGGGCACGTAAACGATTTCGGCATTTACACGCTCGCCGGGGTACTTGATACGGAAACCGTCGACAGCCATGCGCATGTCGTCGTAGTCACTCGACATGAACTCGGTGTAGTCTACTGGCGAAATCAGGTCGGTAACGCGAAGCCCGTCGGCAACGCCCCATACCACAATCTGGCGGCCTGCACGAATTTCAAGAAAGTCGTTCTGGTAGTTGAAATACGCTTCTTGCAACTGCACGCCGGTGCGGTCTTCGAGAATGCTGTTGTGCACGCCATTCAGGCTTGCAAACAGGTAAGCGTTCTCGTAGTCCACGCGGAGTTCCGCACGCAGGCGCGTCCGCGACGTGGTAAAATCGTGCGGATGCTGCGTCTGCACGGCGTGATACGTGTCCACGAACCCATTGAATTGAAACGGGCTTTCTTGGGCGAAGGCTGCGACAGCGGCCGCCAATAACAATGCTGCTAGAGATTGCTTCGTCACTTTATTTCTCCTTAATTTGTCATTCCCGACTTGGTCGGGAATCTCCTTTTCTACTAAAAAAATGTTTTGTAAAGGGGAGATGCCCGCCTTCGCGGGCATGACAAAAGTGGGGATAGTTCCTTATAAACCTCTTTCTAAGCGCGGGACGGTGAATGTCTTTGCGTCTAGCGGAATGTTGAACTTGATGTCGCCGAATTCAAGGAGCGTCTTGTGGTTGGTCTGCACGTTTTCCATGCTCATCTTGGCGATAGACCAGAAGCCGTCAACCTGAACCACGTTTTCGACTTTCAGCGGGCGGTGCAACTTGCCGAGCTTGTCGTAGTATTCCACCTTGGCGGCAATCAGGCAGTCCTTGCGAATCCAGGAAATTTTCTTCGAGAAGATTTCGTCGCCTTTTTTCGGCACAGATTCAACTACCCAGCAATCGATTCCGTCTACCTTTTCTTCGCGGAGGAGCTTGTGCGTGTCTTCGTCGATGTTGCGCTGGCCAACGTCGTCGTAAGTGAAGTCGGAACCCATGAAGTAATCCGTCTTGGAGCTCTTTCCGCTAATGCGGCGCGTCTTTTTCATGGCGGGCAGGTAAAGCCATTTGTCGTCATCCTTGTTGATGTCGTCGTAATCGACGGTCAGGAATCCCGTGCCCTTTACGTCGTTGGGGTAGCGGAAGAACATAATCTGCTTGGTGTCCTTGCCCACATCCATTGCGAACGAGGTAATCTTGCGTTCGCGCCTGGCTCCGCTCTTGTTGATGAGAGTCATTGAGAGTTCGGAACTGCGGGTGTCGCCATCGGGGCGGTCATGTACCTTCTGTACAATGTCTCGACCGGTCAATGTTTCTGCGCTCACCATGGCGCTCAAGGCGACAATAATTGTCGCGGCTGTTTTTGCGAATTTCATATTCATATTTTTCTCCTATTTTCCAAAAATCTTGAATTTCTTGATTAAAAGCGGTGTCACGAAGAGGTCTGCGAGCAGTGCCGAGACAAGGCCCACGAACACCACGAAACCGAAGTTGAACATCTGCGTTGCGGCTGAGGTGGTAAAGCCCGCAAAGGTCGCCACCATGATAATCGTCGTCATCACGAGAGCCGGGCCCGCCGTGCGGAACACGTTGAGAATCGATTCGCGGTAATCGTGGGTGCGGTCAAATTCCACATGCCCATGGTTGATAAAGTGAATCGTGTCGTCAACGGAAAGGCCGATAATCATCGGGATGAGTGTCGCTGTCATCATGTCAAGCGGAATGTCCGTGAGCCCGAGATAACCGCCCACGAAAATACCCGGCGCAATGTTCGGAATCAGGCAGATAAGGCCCGTGCGAATGCTGCCGAAAACGATCATCAAAAGGACTGCCACGATGACCACGGAAATCAGGAATGACGTCATCTGGCCGACTTCCAGGTACTGCTGCATGGCGGTGAACTGCGGCAAGTTACCCACGGCAGTCACCTTTGCGTCCGGGTAAAGCTTGCGCGCGAAATTCTGCAAGTCCTCGATTTCCTTCTGGAGTTCGTTGGAGTTGTAGCTCGAAATTTCAATCATCAGGCGGAGCTTCTTGTAATCGTAATCCATCCAGTAGCTCGCTTCGCTGCCGCCAGCGTTTTCGTAGAGCAAAAGCAGTTGCGCGACTTCTTCTTCAGTTTCGGGAATGGCGTATTTGTCCTGACGATTTTCATTCAGCGTGCGGTCCAAATCCTTGACGATATCAAGAATGGAGGTAGAACGCTTGGTAAGCGGGTACTTGCCTGCGTATTCCTGCAACTGTTCCAACTTTTTAAGATTTTCGACTTCCTTGGCCTTGTCATTTGCGCCAAAGTCAATCACCAAGTCGTAAGAGTAGAAGCTTCCGATTTCGGATTCTGCCACGTAGAGCATCTTGTTCACGTATTCGACCTTGCGGCCCATGGTGCGTTCCACGTCAAAGGCGGGTTCTATCTTGGCGAGTCCGAAAACAGAAATTGCTGTCACGACGGCGAATACGATGGCGATGGGCTTTCCATGCCCGAGAACGAACCTGCCGATAGAATCGAGAATGACTCCCATGCGCGTGTCGCCACGTTCAAGTACCTTGGCGTTTGGCTTCTTGTCTTTACCGAAACTCAGAAGAATCGGCGAAATGGTCAACGCTACAAGCAAAATGAATCCGACCGCAATCGACGAGAGAATGCCCACGGAGCGAATCGGCTTGAGCATCACCGAAAGGAAACTGAGCAATGCGACAATCGTGGTAAGACCCGAGAACAGCACCGACCAGCCTGTTTCACGCATGGCGTAAAGCACCGATTCCTTGCGCTTGCCCGTAAGCATCATGTTCTTGCGGAAGAACGAGTTGATGTGAATGTTGTATGCAATCGAGACGGCGAAGGCCAAGATCACGGGCACCATGATGTTGGTCGCATCCATGTAAAGCCCGAGATAACCCACCAGGCCAAATGTCATGATGACACCCGCAAAAGTCGTAATCAGCGGAGAGACAATTCCGCGGAGCGAACGCGTCACCAAGAACATCACGATGATGGCGCAGAGAATCGTCATGATGAAAATGCGGCCCATTTCTTCGCCGATGTATTTCAGCTTCTGGAAACTCAGGTAGGGCATGCCTGTAGCACGCGGGTGCAGCGGCGCATACTTTTCCTTCGCGATGATTTCAGTTGTTTCACGGCCCGTCTGCATGTCGGGAGCTTCCGCCTTTTCGCCTTTGGCTTCGCCTTCGGCCTTCCAAACGGAATCTTCGGGGAAGGGGCGCAGCTTGATGTTGATGAAGGCCTGCTTGCGGTCACTTGAAATCAGCTTCTTCGCCAGTTCCGGCTTGTCGGCCAGGCGTTTTTCGATTTCGGCAAGCCCCGCCTCGTCCGTCGGGATTTCTTCAGGCACAATCTGCGTAATTTCCATGCCCTCTTCGGTGCCGAGCATGTATTCCAAATCGACAATTGAAGTCGCCTTGCCGTCGGAGTACGAGAGGCTGTCGCGCAGTTCGTTGGAAAGTTCGCGCAAAAGTTTTAGGTTGTCCGGCGTCAAGATGGAATGGTCGCTCTCGACCAGCACGCCCACGAAATAGTCGTTACCGAAAGTTTCCTTGAACTTGTCGGTTTCCACAAGCATCGGGTCGCCCTCGATAAAGTAGCTGTCCCACGACGCCTCGACGTAGATTTTTTTCATGCCCACGATCGAAACCGCAAGCAAAACGACAAACGCCACCAGCAAAATGGCGCGGTGATTGAGCAAGAATTCGCCAAAACGGCCGAACCGCTCGTTGATTCTTTCAATGTTGATTTTTGGAAGGCTCATTGTATCCTCTTTTTTATCTAAAACTGTATCGGATCTTTGTCGCAAATGTGCGGCCGGGTTTACTTTCGCCGTACTTGTCGTAAACGGTTTCGTCCATAAAGTTGTCGACCTCAAAACTCCAGGCGAGTTTGTTATCCCAAACAGAGTATTCTATGCCCAAATCTTGTGAGAAAGACGCTTCGATTTTGCGGCTCTGGCGAGAACTGACTCGCCAACCGTAATAGTATTCGTCGGTATAGTTGGCAGCCCACCAGAACTTGACAAAATCGTTCCTGTTGAGTATATCACCCATGTGGAATTCGGCAAGGAAGTTCATGAAGAATCGTGGAATGTTCGGAATGATTGCGTCTTTGGAAATTCCCTGCTTGGCGTTGTAATCAATGTTGCGTAAGTCCTGGAAAGTCCAGTTCGTGCCAAGTAGCACCCATTCATTAACGTCTAGCTTGACATCGCCCTCGTAGCCCCAGCCGCGAATGGGCTCCATGTTAAAGTATGGTACAGACATTAGGGCGGAACTCATATAATGAATGCGGTTCTTGTAGTAGGTGTAAAACGCATCGACGTCTAGACGGAGTCTTGCTACAAGGGGGAGCTCCTGCAGGTCAAGCGAAAAGCCGGCATTGATGTTGTCTGATTCTTCAGGTTTCAATCCGGGAGCTGCACCGATTCCTGCGCCGTCACCAAAGAGTTCATCAGGAGTGGGGAGCCGTACGGAATGCTGGTAAGAGGCTTTTAGTGTTAGGGGCTCTACCACATTAAAACTTAGGCTTTCATCGTAGGCATAATCATGGTAATCTGTTTTTTCTATGGTGGGCTCAACAAGGGCACTGTAGGTTCCCTTTGATATTTCGGCCTTCATATAATGAACCTTGAAACCAATCATATTCTGGAATTTCCAGAAGCTGTTTTCTAGTGAAAGTCCGCTGGTTACCGAAATCCGTTTTCCCGGGAATCCTGCGATGTTAAAGCCCACCGATTCTGATCCGAAGTCGTCTTCCGGTTTTTCTTTGTAGTAGCGGAATAGGGTGTTCCAGTAAATAAATTGTTTTTTGAATAATTCATAGTCGAGATTCAGCAAGTCATTGAAATTGTAGGCTTCAACAGTGCGGAGCCGCGGAAGTCCCATCGAAGAAAGTTCACCAATATTTTTGTTGGCGGTATCGCAAGAAATCCAATTGCGGCAATGGGTCTTTGTTGTATCAATAACCTTGTTTTTATTGTAATCAAAGGAGAAAAAGTCTCCGAATCTTAGGCCCTTTATAAACAAATCAGCCTTGTCTAGCCCAAATGTGGCTCCAACGCTGCGGGAATTCATTTCGGTTTCCGTTATCCGGTAAGAAACGCCTTGCACCTCTTTCCATGTTGCTCCGTAACTTACCCCAAGAGAAATCTGGTCAAACCATGCTTTGTTTAGGTTTGCGAAAGCTTGTACGCTTGTTGATGTATAGTGATCATGGTCGCGAATGACAGAAGTATCCTGGCCTTCGCTGCCCTTCATATAGGGGGATGTAAATTCATAATCGTTGTCGGAATGGTTGAAATAGCCCGATACACCGACTTCAAGACTTGTGCCGCCTGCAATGCTGTCAATCAGGTGGCTTGCGCTTACCGAGGCCTTGTGTGTGTTGAAGCTTGAAAGACTATAAGAAGCATCTATGGCATTAACAGAACGTTTTTTGGTAACGATGTTTACGGCTCCGCCAGCGCCATCTGTAGCGAATCGGGCGGGTACATAGCCCTTGTAAACTTCAATGTCTGCAATCTGGTCAATGGGAATGTCGTCAAGTCCTAAGTTGCCCTGCGTTTCGACAGGAACTCCGTTCACCAGCACCTTGATGTTCTTTCCCTCAAAGCCACGAATATTGATTTTTCCTTCGCTTCCCATACCGCCGGACTTGCGAACCTTCACACCCGATGTAGAGTTGATGGCCTTAGAGATGGTCTTGCTTGTGTTCTGCATTTCTGCCGCATCTATAGTCGCAACAGACTCCATCTTTTTGGCTTGCTTTACTTGTTCCGCCTCTACGTCGGATTCTACGGAAAGCTCATCTAGCTGAGTTACATTGTCTGAGTCTGAGCCATTCGTGTTGCTACTTGCGACCTTGTCTTCGGCAACTTCGTTGGCGGATTCTTCCAGAAAATCGTCTATGGAGGTGATTTCGTCATCTTGCGCATAGGCCGCTATGGAACCAAATGCTGCCATAATAATCGCAAGTGTTGTTGCCTTATATGTGTTCATCTTTTTCATTGTGCGCTATAGCTTTTTTTGCGGTAAAATCCGCCCCTGCTTTGGGACAGGAACGGATTTTGTGTTTTATGAGGATAAACGTTTATTGTTGCTTATTCAAGCGGAACGAGCCACATGGGAATCAGGTCCACATCGGCAATCTTTTCGGCCGTATCGTCCTTCGGATTGTAGCGGTAGTAGGCGTTGCCGTCCTTGGTAGAAACCGCAAAGACAACCGTCCCGTCATTCTCAATAACCTTACCAAAAGAAGCCCAGCTAGAAGAAAGGTCGATGGGCAGAGCCTTGATGGTCTTCTTGGCAAGGTCAAGCTGCACTGGCTTGCATGTCGGATTGTAATAGTCTTCTTCAGAGGTCCAAGATTTCTTCAAGTCTTCCATCACGTTCAAGAAGGAATAGACAACAGAGCCTTCGTTGTTGGAGAACGGAGCGAGATACTTGAACACGCCCTTCTTTGTCAGGTCCTTGATTTCGACTTCATCGGAGATATTCCAGACGTAGCCCTTGTCAAATTCCTTTTCGCCCACCTTGATGCGGAGGAATCCATCTTTTTGACCGGGGCCGTAACCCCAAGAGGCGTTGGAGTAGGTGTAGATGTAATTGTCAACTACGATAAAGGCGTGATTCTCGCTGTCGTCAAGAGAACCCACAGCGGCCACGCGGTCATCCTTGGCAACGGCAATCACTTCGTCTTTTTCTACGTCAATGATGGCGACTTGGGCCACATCACCTGTGGCATACTCGCTCTGGTTTTGCAGCAGGCCTATATAGAGGAGTCCGTCAACTATCACGCCTGTGCTCGGAGTGACCGATGTTGCAGTCTTGTCTTTGTACTTGGCAAGATTGATGGAACCGGTAACTTTCATGGTCTTTGGATTGAAAATCACCAAGGAATCCATCATGCCCGCAATGTAGCCCTTCTCCTTGTCGACAAAGAAAAGGTGAGCTGCCCAGGCACCAGCCAACGTAATAGAGCCTTCCTTTTTGCCAATTTTGTCACCTTCGATAGCGTAGCGAGTGATGCTTCCTACGTCCAGATCCATAATGAATGCGGAACCGTCAAAATAGGCGGCACCTGCGCGGTTGCCCACTTCGATGTAGTCCTTGCCAACGTCTTGTGTGTTGTCAAGGCTCACGATACCGATGAAGATGTTATCTTGGGCGGCTGCGGCATGAATGTATTTGCCATTGCCGGCAGCGCCGCCATTTTCGCCATTGGCAGAAGAAGAGGAATCGTCACCGCAAGCAGTGAGCATGGCGACTGATGTCAATGCCGCAGTAAGGGTAGTGAGAATTTTGGATTTCATAAATACTCCTGTAAAAATGGGGCGAGTGGTTCGCCGGTTGAATTTTGCGGAGCATTTTAGAAATGTCTTTGCGGCCCTTCTACTCCAAATAGCGTTATAAAAATCCAAATGGTCATGGATATTTTGCCTAAGATAACACTCCAATTGGACGATTTTGGCTCTAAAAAGGCAATCTTGTAACGAAGATTTGGCTTTACGGGAATAAAATTAGCCTTGACAAAGATTTCAACATAAGTTAGATTTGGCTTACTTTTTAAGACGAGGCTAATATGCTGAATATAAAAGGTATTGAATGGCTGTACAAAATCGGGTGCTACCATACGACGCTCGCAAGGGAACCCATTCTAGTTCTCGAATTTTGCAGGAAAGGGGATATCAGTTGGGCTGGAGGTGCCCTTCCCTGTAATCAGCTGAAAGCTGGAGAATTGCTGGTTTATGACGCCTGGACTTCGGGAGCGCTGACCCGTTCTGCGGATTATTCCGGTGATCGTATTTTGTTTTATGGGGAATCCCAAAAGTATATCCGTGAACATTTTGCGGGTTTTCAAATCGATATTGAGAATCTTGCCCAAAACTTCTGCAAACCCGGTCGCCCGTTTATCGTGCACACCAAAGAAGAAGTTGTGCGAGCCTTCGAGAAGGTCGAAAACAAGTCCAAATCGGCGTTGGACGAATACGGCAAACTCGTCATTTTGGAACTTTTGTTGACCTTGAAGAATCTTGACCAGCAACGCGAATACGTTTGTCGCGAATATAATCTGTCTTCGTTACAGATTGAAAAAATTTACTGCGTCCGTTCGTTCATCTGCGAGAACATGGACAGTCATTTTACCATCGAAGAACTTTCCGACAAGTTTGACATGCCGCCTACCGCAATGAAGCTTTGCTTCAAGAATGTTTTTGGAATGCCCGTTTTTACTTATGCACGCCACGAACGCATGAAACTGGCCGCCAAGCAACTTCGCGAATGCGACCGTGGGATTCTCGAGATCGCTGGCGAAGTCGGTTACAATAACGGGAGCAAGTTTGCCCACGCCTTCCAGGACGTGATGGGCATGACCCCCAAGGAATACAGGAAAAAATACAGACTCACGAATGTAGCATGATAACAATGTGCAATGTGTAATGAGGAATGTGTAATGACAGCCCATTCTAATTTCACATCTCACATTTCACATTCAACATTTTCAATTAAACCATGAAAAACACTTTCAAAAAACTCTACGCATACATGGGTTCGCGAAAACCGCTGTTCCCGCTAGCATTGATTCTCTCGGCATTGAGCGCCATCGCGGGGCTCGTGCCGTTTTTACTGATGTGGCTGATTGTCCGCGAGGTTATCTCTGGCGGCGACATGACGAACATCAAGATTTTCGACTACTCCATCGGGGCGGTTCTCGCCTCGGTCGCAAGCGTTCTGCTCTACTTTGCGGCCCTCGCCTGCTCGCACTTGGTGGCATTCAGGCTCGAAGGCGACCTGCGTCGATTCGCCATGAAAAAACTGATGTCTGCGCCACTCGGATTTTTCGACAAGAACCCGACCGGCAAACTCCGCAAGATTATTGACGACAACGCCGCGATTACGCACACCTTCATTGCGCACCAGATGCCCGACATTTCAGGCACCATCTTGATTCCCGTCGTGGCGCTCGTGATGATGTTCAGCTTTGACTGGCGACTTGGCCTCGCCTCTTTGGTGCCTATCGCATACGCCTTGTTTATTTTGGGCACGCTTGGCCGCAGGGGAACCAAGTTCATGGAACGCTACATGCAGGCCCTCGAAGAGATGAACGCCGAAGCAGTGGAATACGTGCGCGGGATACCCGTAGTCAAGGTTTTCCAGCAGACGATTTTTTCATTCAAGAGTTTCTACAACAGCATCGCGACCTACCACAAGATGGTGACTGCCTATTCCGACAATTGGAAAGTTCCTTACTGCATCTACACGACCCTCGTGAACGGCTTCGTACTGTTCCTGGTGCCGACGGCAGCGCTCATTATCGGTAACGACGGCGATGTAAAACTCACCATCGTGAACATGATGATTTACGTGCTGGTGACGCCGCTATTTTCGCAGTGCGTCATGCGCAGCATGTACCTAAGCAACGCTACGAACCAGGCGGGACTTGCCATTGACCGCATCAACGATATTGCACGCACCAAGGATTTGGAAGTTTGTGAAAATCCCGTACCGATGCAAAAATTCGATGTAGAATTCCGGAACGTGAACTTCACCTACCCCGATACCGACAAACAGGTACTGAGCGACATTTCGCTCTCGGTACCGGCGGGCCATACGGTAGCACTTGTCGGGCCTTCGGGCGGCGGCAAGAGTACGATTGCAAAACTCCTGCCACGATTCTTCGATGTCGATAGCGGCGAGATTACCATTGGCGGTGTTCCCGTAAAGCAGATTGACCCGAAGGAACTGATGAAGAACGTTTCGTTCGTGTTCCAGAATACGCGCCTTTTCAAGATGAGCATTCTGGACAACATTCGCTACGGCATGCCCGACGCGACTCTCGAGCAGGTAAACAAGGCGCTTGATCTTGCGCAGTGCCGCGAAATCATCGACAAGTTGCCCGGCGGTATTGATACTGTTATCGGGAGCAAGGGAACTTATCTTTCGGGTGGCGAGCAGCAGCGAGTGGTGCTTGCGCGCGCTATCTTGAAAAACGCCCCCATCGTGGTGCTCGACGAGGCGACCGCCTTTGCAGACCCCGAAAATGAACGCCTGATTCAAGAAGCCTTGCACAAGCTTGCCGCCGGCAAGACCGTTCTGATGATTGCCCACAGGCTTACAAGCGTGGTGAACGCCGACCAGATTATCGTTGTGGAAGATGGCGAAATCGCTGAACGCGGAACGCACAGCGAATTACTTGAAAAGAACGGCATTTATGCCAAGATGTGGGCCGAATACCAGCAGTCCGTCACGTGGACCCTCGACAATTCCAAGAATAATGAAGGAGGCGAAAATGTATAAGTGGGTTCAGAATACTTTTGCTCTTTCGGAAGAAGGCTCGCGCACGTTTGTCCGTGGCGTCGTCTGGACATTCCTGCACTTTGTTTCGCTTATGTTCCCGATGATGATGCTCTTTTATTTTTTGATGGAGCAGATGGGCGTCGGTGAATTTGCAGGCAAGACTCCGCACGGGACCTTGTTCTATGTAGGAATCGCGGTGGTCCTGTTTGTCGTGATGCTTGTCATTTACAGGTTCTCGTACAGCGCCACCTACGATAGCGTGTACGACGAAAGCATGCGCCGTCGCGTCTCGATTGCCGAAAAGCTCCGCAAGTTGCCACTCTCGTTCTTTGGCAAAAAGAACCTTTCAGACTTGACTTCGACCATCATGGACGATTGCAACGCACTCGAAATGATTTTCTCGCATGCGGTGCCGGAACTTTTCGCCGCTATCGGAAGCGTCACCATAATCGGAATCATGCTGTTCTGCTACAACTGGAAAATGTCTATCGCGCTTTTCTGGGTGGTACCCGCAGCAGCATTGCTCATTGCGCTTTCCAAGAAAATTCAGGATCGATGGTTCGAAAATTCATATAACGCCCGCCGCGTGATTATGGAAGATATCCAGGAAGGTCTCGAAAACGTGCAGGAAATCCGCTCGTACTCGGGTGAAACCGCCTACCTCAATCATTTCGACAAGGACTGCATCAAATACGAAAAATCGCAGATGGATTCCGACGTGAAGGTGGGTTCATTCCTGAATTCGGCACAAGGCATTCTCAAGATGGGCCTTGCCACGGTGCTGATTACTGGCGCACGCCTCTGGACCAAGGGCGAAATCGACGTGTTTACCTACCTGGTGTTCATCGTGTGCGCGGCGACTGTTTACAACCCGGTTTTCCTGGTGTTCAACAACCTCGCTGAACTGTTCTTCGTGAATGTGCGCCTGCGCCGGTTCCGCGAAATGGACCAGATGAAACCTCAGGATGGCGTAACTATATTCACTCCGCAGAATTATGATATCGAATTCAAGGATGTCGATTTCAATTACAACGAGAACAAGCAAGTCCTGAAAAAAGTTTCGTTCACGGCAAAGCAAGGTGAAATTACCGCACTTGTGGGCCCGAGCGGCAGCGGAAAGACGACTGCAGCAAAACTCGCGGCACGCTTCTGGGATATTCAAGGCGGCAAGGTGACCCTCGGCGGGCAGGACATCAGCAAGATTGACCCTGAAACGCTCCTCAAGAATTTTTCCATCGTCTTCCAGGACGTGGTGCTGTTCAATACGAGCATCAAGGACAATATCCGTATCGGCAAGCGCGATGCCAGCGACGAAGAAATCCTGAAGGTGGCAAAACTTGCGGGCTGCGATGAATTCGTGCAGAAGATGCCGCAAGGCTATGACACTGTCATCGGCGAAAACGGAGAAACGCTCTCGGGCGGAGAACGCCAGCGAATCTCGATTGCACGCGCCTTGTTGAAAGACGCGCCCATCATCTTGCTTGACGAAGCGACCGCAAGTCTCGACGTGGAAAATGAATCCAAGATCCAGCGCGGCATTTCGCAGCTGGTGAAGGGCAAGACCGTCATCATCATTGCGCACCGCATGCGTACCATCGCAAACGCCGACAAGGTCGTGGTTCTGCAAAACGGTCACATCGTCGAAACAGGCTCCCCTGCCGAACTCAAGGCGAAAGGCGGGCTGTTCGCCCACATGTTAAAGTTACAGGAAGTAAATGAGTCTTGAGTTTTGTGTAATGAGTTTTGAATTCTTATAATCGCGCCTTCGGAGCCATACTAAAAACTGACAACTCACAACTGACAACTGATAACCCAATATGACCGCACAACGTTTGATGGATTACAAATTGGTTCGCCAGTGCGCACCGACCCTTGCCGCCCGCAAAGTCGGGAGCCTCTTCTGCGTCGATAGTTTGTCGACCCATGAACCGCTTTGCGCCTTGGTCGCCCGCTGGAATCGTGACCTGAATCCATCCGGCATATACGTGCGCGTCGTTGCCGAACGCTGCGGGCGAAGTTTCGTGTACGTTTACCGACGCAACCTCTTGAAGTGTTTGTGCGAAGCCTGCGATGTCCGGCGATTCCTCGAGCAATACGATTACAAGCACTTCGACGAAGAGAAACTCATTGCAAACCTGACGTATCGCATCGGCAAGTGTCACTGCTTTCCGCACGAAATCGGGCTTTTCTTGGGCTACCCGCTTGAAG
>CALATK010000065.1 GCA_937891805.1 uncultured Fibrobacter sp.
CAAGGTTTATTTCCGCCGGTCCGCTTCGGGAGTGCTGCCGGTCGTGGGTGATTCTGTCCGGCTGGTGCCCGGAGTATTTGGAGACCGCAGTGGTAACAAGGCTCACCAGAACAATCCCAAGGTCCGTATCGAAGGGGAACAGCGTACAGAAATCAAGTCGCCGGGGGTAATCACGATTTCAAGCGACCTTGAAAAGTGGCCCTACAAGGAAAGCATTGTCCCCGTTTCTGTGCCGACGGACATGTCGGTGCACGATGTGATAGACAGCTTGGGCATGCCCGGTTTCTTGCTGAGTTTCAACATGGGGGAGGTGGCGACCACGCTGATTGCGAACCTGCCCAGCGATGCCAACCTAGATTCGGCTCTCTCGTTAATCAAGATGGAATGGGAAGGATATTATTTCTCCCATCTGGGAAGTTTTGTGAACAAGGCGAAGGGAACGCTCCGGTGTAACGACAAAGAGGTTTTCTACAACGCTTCGAATCCGGCAAGGTCCAACTGCCTCGAGAACCCGGGGAATATCTTCTTTGAGTGGAACGCCCGCAGCGAAAACGGCCGCCTGGTCGGTACCGGCCCCTACATTTCGAAAATCAAGGTCAAGATTTATTCCGGAAAGAATGTGGAGGGCAAGAACGAAGACGTCTATACCCTAGGCATTCGTCGCGGGAAATAAGGATAAAGCGGTTCAATGTGAGCAACAAAGCCCTCAATATTAATTGAGGGCGGTTGCGAGAGTGAGCGCATGCCAGAGAGGCGATATAACTTTTAGCGCGAACGGTCTAAATAGGATATCTATCCTTCGCTGATTCCAGTTCGGCGGAGGTTTTTTCCCAGTCTTCGTAAAGGCTGTCCACGGACTTCTTGTTGTCGTCCATGTCCTTGGCGATAGCGGTAATGGCGTTGCCGTCTCCGTTTTCGGAGGCGGCGACCAGCTTTGCTTCCAGTTCGCCCCCCAGGGCTTCGGCCTTGGCGATATCTTCTTCGATTTTGGCAAGTTTCTTTTCCAGGGGCTTGATGACCTTGCTGCGTTCGGCGATGTAGTCTGCGCGGGCCTTGCGGTCTTCTTTGGCGCTGGGTGCACCGGAGTTGCCAGCGGGAGTGGCATTGTCTGCGCGGTTTGCTCCCGAGTCGCCCTTCACGTCGATGTTCGATACCTTGATGTTTGCAGAATTTGCTCCACCGGGTTTCTTTTCGCTGGCCCAGCCCACCTTCTCCAGGAAGTCGGCGTAAGTGCCTTCGAATATGCGGCAGGGGCCGCCGTCAAAAACCACAAGGCGGTTGGCGAAGGCGTGCAGAAGTTCCTCGTCGTGGGTCACCACCAGGGCGGTACCTTCGTAATCTTCCAGGGCGTCGATGAGGCTCTCGATAGATTCCATGTCCAGGTGGTTCGTGGGTTCGTCCAGCAGCAGCATGTTGCAGGCGCTGGCCAAAATCTTCCCCAGCAAAACGCGGCTCCGCTCGCCACCACTCAGGACCTTTACCTTTTTCAAGGCGGCGTCGCCACTGAACATCATGAGGCCTGCAAGCCCTCGGGCGCGGCTCTTTTGCGAGACTTCTTCAATGGCCGAGGCGATTTCTTCTTCGACGGTGTTGTCCAGGTTCAGGCGGTTGATGTTGGTCTGCCCGAAATAGTTTATCTGTAAATTCGGATTGTAACTGATTTCGCCTGCGGTGGGCTGCAGTTCTTTGGCAATCAGGTTCAGGAGCGTCGTTTTACCGCGACCGTTGGGGCCGATGACCGCAATGCGGTCCCCCTTGAAAACCTCCATGGTCAAATCGGTGATGAGTTCCGGGCCCATTCCCTGCACGGTGCCGTCTTCGTCCTTGTTTGGGTACGCAAATGAGAGCCCCTTGATTTGGAGCATTCTCTTGCCGGGGAACCCTGCTTCGGTAAAGCTGAATTCCAGATTGCGCTCGTGGGTGAGCCGCTCGCCGGTGGCAAGCTTTGCCGCCGCCTTGATCTTGGATTGCACCATGGCGGCCTTGGCGGCCTTGTAGCGGAAACGTTCGATGACTTTTTCGAGCTGTTCCTTTTTCTTGGCTTCGTTTTCTTGCGTGCGCTGGGCCACTTCCTCTTCTTCGGCGATGGTCTCCCGGAGTTTTTCTACGGTGCCTTTCACCTTGCGGATTTTGTGGCGGAAAATGCCTGCGGTGTGGGTGCAGACCTCGTCCATAAAGTGGTGGTCGTGAGTGATTAGCAGCACTTCGCCTTTCCAGCTACGCAGAAAACGGCTGAGCCATCGCATGGAGACGATGTCCAGGTAGTTGGTGGGTTCGTCAAGCAACAGCATGTCGGGCTCTGCGGCCAGCACTTTCGCCAGGTTCAGGCGAATCTGGAATCCGCCCGAAAGGAGCATGGGGCTCTTGTGCATGGATTCTTCGTCGAAACCGAGACCGAAGAGAATCGCCTCTACCTTGTGTTCTTCTAGCCAGCCATCTTCGTTTGGCTTTAATACGCTGCAAGCCTCTTCGTGGACGGTGGCGTGTGTAAAATTCAGATGTTGCTGCAGGTAGCCAAGAGTGTATTTCTTGGGAATGTCGATGTTTCCGCCGTCCAGGCATTCCTGGCCGAGAATCATCTTGAAAAGCGTCGATTTGCCGCAACCGTTACGGCCCACCAGGCCCACCCGCTCGTGGTCGCCTATAAGTAGGCTCGCCCCGTCCAAAAGGACCTGCATACCGAATGACTTGGAAACGTTCTGGATTTGAATCACCGCCCAAAAATAGCAAAAAAGGGCATATATCCCAATTTTTACAAAAAAGATTACCCACTTTTGCAAAATTGGATGTATCTTTACTTAATAGACATAACCAAAAGGTGAACCATGAAAAAGAATCTTTCTTTTGTAATGGCGGTGGGTTGGGTGTTCTCACTATCCCTTGCGGGTCTAGCAGAAGCGCAGGATAATATGCAAATCGCAACCTGGGCCGGTTTTCGTAGTGCGGCAGCGTCGTTCACTTTTGACGACAATGCTCCAAGCCATGTGACAAAGGTTGCTCCCGAATTCAAGAAGCGCGGCTATGCGGCGACGTTTAACGTTGTCACTAGTTGGATGAACCAGCAAAATGCCTGGTCGAACTTTGCGGGTTTGGTGGCTGATGGTCACGAAATTGCGAGCCATACGGATTCCCACGGGAGTGGGGATCTTTCGAATGAGTTGGCGTCTTCCAAGAGTACCATTAACCAAAAAATTACAGGTCAGGATTGCAACACCATAGCGTATCCGTACTGTACGGTGCCAACTAATGGGAGTGCCTTGAAAAGTAACTACATGGGCGGCCGTATCTGTGATGGTCAGGTCATGGGAAAATCGCCTAGTGACTATTTCAGAATATCGGCCATTACGACCGGAAGCGGCGACGGCAATAACTTCAATGACGTGACGCAGCTTACGGGTAAGATGCAACAGGCGAAGAATCAGGGTGGCTGGGTTGTGTTCCTGACTCATGGCATTCAGGGAGAGACCAACGGCTCGGCAACCTATTCCCCGACATCCTTGTCTACCATTACCGGAGCTCTTGATTGGGCTAAGACGAACGACATTTGGGTGACCACGTTCCGCGATGCAATCATGTACTCCAAGGAACGGGATAAGTCTACGATTGCCAAGAAGTCGGGAGACGCCTCCAGCGAAACCTACACGCTTACCCACAGCATCAAGGACAATGTTTCCAATTACGACTATCCCTTATCTATTCGCGTAAAAAATTCCAATAACTGGACCACGGTTTCGGGTACCCAGGGCGGAAAGGCCATTACGACCTCCATCAAGGATGGCTACATCTATTTCGATGCCGTGCCCAATGGTGGCGACATTGTAATCTCTAGTGGCGGAAGCTCTACTAATCCCTCCAGCAGCGCCTCTACCCAGCCGGGCAGTTCTGCCGCGCAGCCTGCATCCAGTAACTCCAATTCCGGAGTTTCCATTGAATACAAGCTTGAAATGGAAGACTACATGCCGGGCGGCGAGGGTGTTGGCTACAGCGCCTTGAACGATGACAGCGAAGCCACCGGTTACCGCTCAGACGATGCCGGTATCGTGAAGGTGGGAACAGACGGCTACGGTGTCGGTTATACCATGGCCGGAGAGTGGTATGCCTATTCGCTGGTTATTCCTTGCGAAGGTCAGTTCAGCGTGGTGGCCCGGGCGGCCACGGGGGCGGCGAATAAAGCCCGGTTCACGGTATCTGCGGACAATGTTGCCGGAGAGGTGGCGGTGGATGTTCCCAGCACGCCCAACGACTGGAATGCCTATGCCGAGGTTGACGGCAGCGGAACCCTGAATCTTGTTCCCGGGGACAATGTCATCAGGGTCCATTTTGACGATAGTTACATCAACGTGGACTGGATAAAATTAGCATCTGACAACGCCCAGTGCCCGGAAGTGATTCCCGTGGCGAAAAACCTGCGGTTGATTTCCTTGTCGGGCCCTGTCCAGTACCAGGTTTTTGACATGAACGGCCACTTGCTCAAGTCCGGGACTGTCTCTGCCCAGGGTAGCGTGCAAAACCTGTGGAGCACCGCCAGCAGGGGCCTTTCCAAGGGGACATACGTATTGCGTTACGGGAACGGCGCTTCCATAGGGAGTGTCCAGGTCCGCAAGTGATAACTTGTCTGAACTGAAATTGTTATATTTGGCCCGCGATGATGCGGGCCTTTTTCATTATATTTTTGTTCGTTTCGGCTGGTTTCTGTCAGCTGATGCCCAAACCCGCCTCATCTGGTACCGATTCGATTCTCTTGAAAGAAAAATCCGTGCCCAAGGTCTACGTGGATGCTCCGGATTCCGGCAAGAATTCGGCTCTTTCCGGAGCGACGGCTACCATGGACAGCCGTCAGTTCTCCAATGACTCTACTATAGGGACTGTAATTGGCGTCGGTGCAGAATTTGTAGGCGACATGGTGAAAGGAATGCTTTCGCCCAATTCCCCCGAAGCAGATGCCGTTGAACAGGAACGCACCAGACGGTAACTAGTTCTGAGTTCGGAATTCGGAATTATGAATTAGAATAGTCGCGGCGAAGCCGCCTAACTAAACAACTCTGAACTCTGAAATCCGAATTATCCCAAGTATTTCTCGCCGCTTTCAACACTCTGATAGATGAGCGTGTTGATGGTCATGGGGCCCACGCCTCCCGGAACAGGGGTGTATGCGCTGGCTACGTCGTCGAGGCCCTTCTCGATGTCGCCCACGCCACCCGGATGGTAGCCGGCGTCCACCACGACTGCACCCTGCTTAATCCATTCCTTCTTGATGAACTCGGGCTTGCCGACCGCACCCACCAGGATGTCAGCCTGCTTCACGAATTCTGGGAGGTTTTCAGTCTTGCTGTGGCAGATGGTCACGGTGCAGTCCGCGTTCAGGAGCATCATGGCCATGGGCTTGCCGAGGATCGCGCTACGGCCCACCACGACGGCGTGCTTGCCTGCCAGCGGGATGTTGTATGCCTTCAACAGACGCATGATGCCTGCAGGAGTCGCACATCCGTAGGCAGGTTCGCCCATCGCCATGCGGCCAAAGCCCAGGCAGGTCACTCCGTCTACGTCCTTGCGGGCGTCGATGGCTTCGAAGGCGGCGCGTTCGTCGATGTGGCGCGGAACCGGGTGCTGCAGCAAAATGCCGTGCACGTCGCGGTTGTCGTTCAGTTCCTGAATCTTGTTGAGCAGTTCCTCGGTGGTGGTGTTCTTGGGGAGCACCACGCGGATGCTTTCCATACCCACCCGGGCGCAGGCGTTGCCCTTCATCTTCACGTAGGTGGCGCTGGCCGGGTCGTCGCCCACCAGGATGGTTGCAAGGATGGGGGTCTTGCCCGTCTTTTCCTTGAGTTTGGCCACGCGGGCGCTGAGTTCTTCTTCAGTGGTCTTGGCGAGTGCCTTGCCGTCGAGGATGAGTGCTGCCATAAAAGTTCTCCGTTAAAAACAAAAATAGAAATGCTGGGCGTCTGTGTTTACCACTGGTAATTCCCGACGCGGACAAAGAAGGTGTAGTCCATCACGTCACCCAGTTCGTCGAGAGTTTCGCGGTCCACCAGGCGGGACATTCCCGCAGATACTGAGATGGACTTGTACGCAAAGCGTAGCATCGGTTCCAGAATAAACTTGTCGGCCCCGAGGTGCGCCGTCGGGTTCTCTTCGAAGTCCCGCACGTAGGCGCCAAACACCCACATACCGAACATTCCCTTGTGGAGCCCGAGGTTTATACGAGCGAGTCCATAGTGATGGCTCAGCAGTTCCGGATTGTACCATTCCCCGGTCCAGGGGGTGGCCGCAACACGCCTGCGATAGAAGTTATCCATGGGCTTGATACCCGTTGACTTTGGGTAGACATAGCCGTGTCCTTCGTCGTGGAACGTATCCAGGCCGCCGCCCAGGAAAAGCCCCAGCGTCAAGAAAGATACCGGTGAGCGGCTGGCGTACATTTCCAGAGAAAGCTTGTGGTATATGGGAATCAGGTCCGCAATGTCAATCTTGTAACGCACGGACTGGAGTCCCCATTCCAGGAACAGGGACTGTCCGCTATAGGAGAAGAACGGATCGGTATCGCCTTCGGCGTAGCGGTATTGGAGGGCAGGCGAAACCGGCCATGTTTCCAAATCGTCCATCCGATACACCTGGGCAAAATCAATAGTCCTGTCTCCCAACATGAACGTAAGCGACGCCACCTGGTGGGCAGTCAGGTGATAATCCACCCACATATTAAAGTCGCTTCGTTTTTCACCGCGAGGCGTCGTGAAATACGCATTGTCTTCTAAATAAGATTCAAAAGGCCGCAGGGTCTGCCAGTCATAGCGGAGCCCTACCGACCAGTCCCTGTTCCACAGGCGGGAAATTTCCAACTTGGGACTTACGCCGTATGACCTTGGGCCTACGAATCCCGAAACCCCGAGAGCGACATCCATCTGGTTCACGAAGGAGAGCGTCACATCGCCGTAAGCGTGTGGCCCGATGGCGTTGGACCCGAAACCGCCCACAGAAACATCTACCGTCGGGGCGACCTTCGCCCCCACCAGCACGTTCCCCGTCGGCAACATGTCAAAGGAAACGGAATCGTAGGCAGGTTCCTTGGAAATTTCTTTCAAGAAATTTTCGGGCGCCACCATGCCCGTGTCGCTTTCGTTCCAATAAGAGGCTATTGTGGAATGGGTTTCCGCAGACAGGCTGTCAAAAGACGGTTTGAACTTGAACCATGGAGCAGCCACCTTCTTGAAAGTCAAATAGTCCAGCGAGTCGTTCCTGAAAGGGATTAGTTCCGTAGCGTGGCGTTCCAAGGCAGAGAACCCCGCCTGAATCCATGCCGTATAAGCAGAATCCGTAGCGTAATGGGCGCGGAGCACTACACCGGACTCCTGGTAAGACAAGTTCTGCAGGGGCTTTTCGAAAAGGATACGCTGCCAGGGGGAATTCCAGGACGACACGGAAGCAAGAGCCACCCGGGGAATTCCAACCGAAATAATGGGAACCTGGTCGTAAACATCTTCATAGGGCACCGCAAGGCCCGGACACAGTTCTCCAGAGTTGTAGTTCTCAACCAGCGGGAGACTCTTGAACACATACTCCGAAGTATTCCATTGTTCGCCGTTACAGCCAAGCACCGTAAAGGGAATCACCGCCCCGCGAGGTACTCGGTTCATGGCTTCTTGAAAGCGGAGCTTTGCAAGGGCATACCTGTGGGCGGAAGTATCCGGTTCAAAGGACTTGGGAATTTTCCGCAAGGTCAAGGACGAATCCGGCTGC
>CALATK010000066.1 GCA_937891805.1 uncultured Fibrobacter sp.
GGCCTGATCTGCTACGTGATGGCAAACTCTATGATGCACAAGGTCGTATGGTACAACAATAATCATACTATAGCATATAAAATAACAAATGAGTGGGTCATCGCCCCACTCATTTGTTTATTCCAAGTATAATCTCAAATTCTTAATTCATAATTCCCAATCCCCCCCTTGCATCCTCCCCTTCCCCGTGCTATAATAGGTAGTGACGCTGAAGGAGAAAGCCCCGTCCGTCGAACCCCAGAGAGTCTGCCGTTGGTGTGAGGCAGGCGTTCGGCAGATGACCCGCTCCCGTCTCCCGAGTCCGCAGGAGAACCCGCGATCTGCGAAATTCTGCCGGCAGCCCCCGTTACCGGGCACGCGAGGGCGCATCCATATGCGCTGAAGCAAGGTGGTACCGCGAAGTTCACGCTTCGCCCCTGCAACAAGGGGGACGAAGCGTTTTTTCGTCCCGAAAAAGCAAAGGAGGACATCCCATGAAGCTCAAAAATCTCGTCTCCAAGCGCTACAAGGAGACCCCCGCCGATTGCCAGATCGCGTCCCAGGCGCTGATGATGCGCGGCGGCTACATCAAGCCCGTCGGCAACGGCATCTACACCCTGTTCCCCGTGACCAAGCGCATCACCTCCAAGATCGAGAAGATCATCCGCGAGGAGATGAACCGCATCGACGGCCAGGAGCTGCTCTTCCCCGTGGCGATGCCCGCGTCCATCTGGCGCGAGTCCGGCCGCTATGACGCGATCGGCTCCGAGCTCCTGCGCTTCAAGGATCGCGGCGAGCAGGACATGGTGCTGGGCATGACCCACGAGGAGGCCTCCGTGCATTTCGTGCGCGACGTGGCGGACTCCTACACCCAGTACCCCTTCATGATCTACCAGATCCAGACCAAGTTCCGCGATGAGCCCCGCTGCCGCGGCGGCCTGATCCGCGTGCGCGAGTTCACCATGAAGGACGCCTACTCCTTCCACACCTCCCAGGAGGATCTGGAGCGCTACTACCAGATCTGCTACGACGCCTACAACCGCATCTTCGCCCGCGCCGGCGTGCCCGAGGTGGTGGCTGTGGCCTCCGACAGCGGCATGATGGGCGGCAAGGTCTCCCACGAATACATGCTGCTGACCGCCGTTGGCGAGGATACCATCGTGCTGTGCCACGACTGCGACTACCGCGCCAACATGGAAGCCGCCCCCTGCATCGTGACCAACGAAGCCGGCGAGACCGCCGATCTGCAGAAGGTCTCCACCCCCGATGTAAAGACCATCGAGGATCTGTGCGCCTTCCTGAACGTGCGCGCCGACCAGACCTGCAAGGCCGTGGTCTATCAGGAGAACCTGACCGACAAGTATGTGGTGGCCTTCCTGCGCGGCGATCTGGACATCAACGAGACCAAGCTGCGCAACTACCTCAAGGCCGAGATCCACGCCGCTGAGCTGACCAGCGAGTCCCCCCTGTGCGCGGGCTTCATCGGCCCGGTGGGCATCAGCAAGGACGTGAAGGTCGTCTTCGACGCGTCCCTGAAGGGCATCGAATCCCTGGTTTGCGGCGCCAACGAGACCGATCACCACATGACCGGCCTGAACATCGCCCGCGACGTGGGCAATGTGGAATATGTGGACGTGGCCAAGGCCTACGACGGCGGCATCTGCCCCGTGTGCGGCAAGCCCAGCGTCTACACCTCCCGCGGCATCGAGGTGGGCAACATCTTCCAGCTGGGCACCAAGTACACCGAGAGCATGGACATGACCTACGTGGATCAGGACGGCTCTCTCAAGCACCCCATCATGGGCTGCTACGGCATCGGCGTGGGCCGTCTGGCTGCGTCCGTCTGCGAGGCGCACCGCGATGATTACGGCCCCATCTGGCCCATCTCCATCGCGCCCTGGCAGGTGCATCTGTGCTCCATGCGCGCCGACAACGAGGAAGTCGCCGCCATGTCCCAGAAGATCTACGACGAGCTGACCGCCAAGGGCGTTGAGGTCATCTGGGATGACCGTCCCGTCTCCGCCGGCGTCATGTTCTCCGACGCGGACCTGTTCGGCGTGCCGGTGCGCGTGATCGTCAGCCCCAAGGGCCTCAAGAACGGCACCATCGAGATCTCCGCCCGCGACAAGTCCATGAAGGAGATCAAGCCCATCGACGAGGCCGTCGATTTCGTCTACAACTACGTCGTGGACGAGCTGGCCAAGCTGGAGTGCAAGCTGTAAGAGCGCCATAACCACTGAAAAGCCATTAACGGGCATCCAGCAGGTGCCCATCAGCAAAGAACCGTCACAGCAGATCCGTTGATCCGCTGCGACGGGTCTTGTTTATTGTCTGCCTTTATGCTATCTTTAGAACACGAATGAACTCCTGATGGATGAAGGGCGGTGATGGCTGTGACACGCGAGGAGGCTGGATTCTATCTACATCTGATGCTGCTCGGCATTCAGGATGGCTACGGGGAATGGCTCCATCGCTGCCTGACAGAAGAAGAACGCATCGGCGAGGTGCTGGCCAAGTACCCGAAAATGATTTGCATCGACTATACCCATCCCACGGCGGTAAACGACAACGCCGCCTTCTACGTGAAGCACAAGATTCCCTTTGTGATGGGCACCACCGGTGGCGACCGCGAAGCCCTTGCAAAACTTGTGGCCGACGCCAACCACCCCAGCGTTATTGCCCCTAACATGGCAAAGCAGATTGTGGCTTTCCAGATGATGATTGAATTTTTGGCCAAGGAATTCCCCACGGCATTCAGCGGATACAAACTTTCCGTGGTGGAAAGCCACCAGAAGACCAAGGCGGACACCAGCGGCACGGCCAAGGCCGTGGTAGGGGATTTCCAGAAGATGGGATTCGACTTCTCTGTAGACGACATCGAGAAGGTCCGTAACGAAAAGGAACAGGTGGAACGGATGCATGTACCCGAGGAATACCTGGGCGGTCACGCCTTCCACACCTATAGCCTGGACAGCGCTGACGGCACCGTGCATTTCGAGTTCCAGCACAACGTTTGCGGCCGCAAGATTTACGCCGAAGGCACCGTAGATGCGGTGAACTTCCTCGCGTGCCACCTCGCAAACGGAACCGCCAAACCCTTCAACATGATGGACGTTTTGCGTTCTGGAAAAATGCGTTAATTAATTATGAATTCGGATTTCGGAATTCGGAATTATTTAGTTTGGCGGCTTTGCCGCAACTGTTTTAGGTCCGAGTTTCACATTCCGAACTCTGAATTCTGAACTCCGAATTAAAGATGCGGTCCTACATCCTCCGACGCCTGCTACTCATGATCCCGACCCTCATCGGGATTTCGCTGGTGTGCTTTATACTCATCCAGCTGTTGCCGGGCGGCCCTGTAGAGGAGATGATTTCCAGGGCCCAGCAGGCCGCCGCCATGAAAGGCGGGGTAGATGCGTCCAAAGCCCTGTCGCCAGACCAGATAGCCCAAATCCAGGCCTACTTCGGGTTTGACCAACCAGCCTGGAGGCGTTACCTGACCTGGCTCTGGAACGTGCTGCACCTGGACTTGGGCGCGAGCTACACCTACGGCCTCCCGGTATGGGATGTTATCGTGAGCCGGTTCCCCATATCGCTGTTCTTCGGTATCACTTCGTTCTTCTTGAGTTACCTGATTTGCATTCCCCTTGGCCTCTGGAAGGCGGTGCATCATGGGAGCAAGCTGGACTCCCTCAGTTCGGGCCTGATATTCTCGGGCTACGTGATGCCGGGTTATGCCCTGGGCATCCTCCTGATTATTTTCCTCGCGGGCGGGTCCTACCTGGACATTTTCCCGCTAGGAGGCCTTACCAGCGACGATTTCGAGGATTTCTCCTTCTTCGGGAAAATCGTGGACCTGGGGCACCACTTGATTCTGCCGATTTTCTGCTACATGATTAGCGAGTTCGCCTTCCTCACCTTCCTCATGAAAAATTCCGCCCTGGAAGAACTGGGCAAGGACTACATGCGCACGGCCCTTGCAAAAGGCATGAGTTTCAAGCAGGCCTTGGTGCGCCATGCACTCCGCAACGCGCTCATTCCCATCGCCACCCGCCTCTCCGAAATCTGTACCCTCATGTTTGCGGGGGCGCTCCTTATCGAGAAAGTCTTCGATATCGACGGCATGGGCCTGCTCTATTATAACTCCATGGTGAACCGGGACTACAACGTGGTCATGGGAATTATCTTCCTCAGCAGCCTCATGGCCATGGTGGGCCGCCTCTTCAGCGACATCCTCTACACGTTGGTGGACCCGAGAATCAAGTTCTCGTAGCTTCTCAGGAATGCCGGTCCCTTCGTCCTGGATTCTTCATTGCGCGTCTTTGACGCTTCATTCAGAATGACGAAGGGCTGTGTTGTTCTTGTCAGGTGTTTTTACAGCGGCAGTTCCATCTGCTCGGAGGCTTTGCGGCTGGGCATGCTCTTGTGGAGTAGCCTGTAGGCGTTGCTGGTAGCGACGCGCCCCTGCTTTGTGCGGGAAAGCAGCCCCTTCTGGATCAGGTAGGGCTCGTAAACTTCTTCCAGGGTGTCGGTCTCTTCGCCCGGGGCCGCCCCGATGGTACCTAGGCCTACAGGGCCCCCGTCGAACTTGTCAATCATCATGGAGAGGATTTTCCGGTCCATGGGGTCCAGACCTTCGCTGTCGATGCCCAGCATCTGCAGTGTGCGTTCCGCCGCCTCCAGGTCGATAACGCCTGAACCGCGGACCTGTGCCACGTCACGGCACCGGCGCAAGATGCGGTTCGCGATACGGGGGGTGCCGCGGCAGCGCCCGCCCAGAATCTGGGCGGCGTCTTGGGTCAGTTCAATCCCGAGAATCTTGGAACTGCGCATCAGGATTTGCATCAGGTCCTTTTCGTCGTAGAGTTCCAGCCGGTAGGATAACCCGAAGCGGTCGCGCAGGGGGCCGGTCAGCAGGCCTGTGCGTGTGGTGGCACCCACCAGGGTAAAATGCTTGAGGGGCAGGTTCACGCTTCGGGCCGCCGGGCCTGAATCCAGCATGATGTCGAGCCTGAAATCTTCCATGGCGGGGTAGAGGTATTCCTCGACGGTGCGGTTCAGCCGGTGAATCTCGTCGATGAACAGCACGTCGTTTTCTTGAAGCCCCGTAAGGAGCCCCGCCAGGTCGCTGGCCTTTTCCAGCACGGGCCCGCTGGTGATGTGGATGTTCACGCCCATCTCCTTGGCGATGATACCCGCCAGCGTCGTCTTGCCGAGGCCAGGGGGCCCCGCAAAAAGGCAATGGTCCAGGGCGTCTCCCCGGTGCTTGGCCGCCTCTATGGCGATAGAAAGGCTCTCCTTGATGGAGGCCTGACCTGTGAACTGCTCCAGACTGAGCGGCCGGAGGGTCTGCTCCATTTCGGATTCGTCCATGGAGCTTTTGCCGGGAGAAATGACGCGTTTATCTTCCATACTGCACAAATATACACTTAATTTCTGGTTCTGTCAAGCATGATCGTTTCTGTTTTAATTTTTTTTGAAAAATAAATTAGCGAGACCTTTTTTAGCAAGGAGGTGCACATAGGTGCGGTAGATGTAGGAATTTTTCTATATTCCGCACTAATGGTGAAATCCCTTGCCTATATAGCACTATTTCTTTGCCTTGGACTGGCGCCGCTCTATGCACAGAGCGACCCTTTGCAAAAAGGGAAAACGGGTATTGAATCTATTGATACCCTTACCGTAAATGAATGGGATGTTCCAACGGATAGAAATTCCTTAGTGCTGACGATGCTTTTCAGCTTATTCCCTGGTGGTGGACATTATTATACGGAACACTACATAAGGGGTGGCTTTATTACTGGAATCGAAGCATTCCTTTTTTACGAAGTTTACTATAACAAGTCATTTCAAAAGGATAGAGTGTTAAAACAGGCTCGCGCATTTCAGGATTCGGTCGGCCTATATACGAAAAAACTAGCCTTTGCCGATAGAGATAGTATTTTTTCGTATCAGAAAAAACGCAATGAATTTGTTAATCGGGTTCGTGAGAAAAGCGACAAGAAAAAAGAGCAAGAGGATTTGCGCATAGCAGAAAACGCCTGGCTTTTGGGTTTACACTTGTATGGTATGTTTGATGCATTTGGAATTTGGTGGAATAACAACTATAGAAGTGTAGAGTATCGCAGTATGAAAAAAGCGATTCTTTGGGGCTTGATCCCGGGCTTTGGTCAGATGTACAATGGAGAATTTGGAAAAGCTGGCTTATTGTATATGGGCCTTATTGGAGCAAGCACAAGTATATGGACTTCTCAGAAGATGGTTGATTATTACGTTGGACGAAAACACGTAATGGAAGCGGAAAGCCCTGAATCCGAGGACTACGAGCGTGTTGCCGAGCGAACTACCTATTACCGTAAAAATAGGAACCAGTACATTTGGGGAATTGCGCTGATCTATCTATACTCTATCGGTGACGCCGCCGTCGACGCTCTCTTGAGTGATTTTGACAATCCAATCCATTTGGCTCTATTGCCAAGCCTTACGGGTGGAGCTCAGGCTTTACTAACCCTTGATTTTTAGCCCAGGGGCAGGGGTGGCATTTGGATGCCATCGTGAATTTTGACAAAAGTTCCGCGATAGTGTCCGTTGGAATTCCGCTTGAATTCAAAGCGATTGACCATGGTGTAGCTGAATTCACCCTCTACAAATCGACTGTCAGGGAGTCCACATGCAAAATGTTGCAGTGCTGCAATGACCCCGGCATGGGTTACCCACAGAAATTCGCCATTGTCGTCGAGACTGTCCAGAAAATTTTCGACACGCTTGTCCACATCGTAGAAACTTTCACCATTAGGGAACCGAAAGCCTCTCAAGTCATGAACCCATGCAGACATTTCGTTTTTGGGAACGGCGGTAAGTTTTTGTCCTTCCCATGTCCCGAAATTGATTTCTTGGAGAGAATTTTCTTTTTCTGGGGTAAGTCCAGTTGCTTTAGAGACTTCTTCGGCTAGTCGCAAGCAACGAAGTAGCGGACTAGTGAAAAGTCTGGAAGGCTTGGCGTCTGACTTTAAAAATGCATCTATTGCAAGCCGAGATTCTTCAGGGAAGGTTGCAGAAACATCAAAATCCAGACGTCCGTAACAGACATCATTGGGGTTGTATGGCTTGGTGTGTCGAAAAGTCCAAAGAATCATGGCATAAATTTAGATAATTAGAGTTACTTGGCAATACGGCTGCATATAGGGCAGTTTTCCACCTTGTGTCCACGGGCCTTGCAATAGGTTCGTCCGTAGTAGATAATCTGCAGGTGGCGTTTTTCCCATTCGTTTTCGGGGAAGATTTTCTTCAGGTCTTTTTCGGTCTGTTCAACGCTACTGCCGTCGCTTAGGCCCCAGCGCTCTGCCAGACGGTGGATATGCGTATCCACCGGGAAGGCTGGAATCTTGTAGGCGTGGCTCATGATCACGCTTGCGGTCTTGTGGCCTACGCCGGGCAGGGCTTCCAGTTCTTCAAAGGTGCAGGGGACTTTTCCCTTGTATTTTTCTACCAGGGTCTTGGACAGGTTGAAAATGTTCACGCTCTTGGTGTTGAAAAATCCGCAGGGCCTGATGATTTCGGCGATGCGTTTCACGCCCAGCTTGACCATGGCGGAAGGAGTGCTGGCTTCCTTGAAAAGAACCTTGGTTACCTGGTTTACCCGTACGTCGGTACACTGGGCGCTGAGCACAACCGCTACCAACAACGTGTAAGGGCTTTTGAAATCCAGCGGGATAGGCGGGTTCGGGAAAAGTTCGTCCAGCTTTTCCCCGATAAACTTGATCTTGTCCGACTTTGTTTTGGCCACTACCTACAGTCCCGGGTAAAGTCCTGCTGCATGTTGAAGCTGGGCGTTTCGTCGTCGGGGTGGCCTACTTCTACGGCAGGGACCCCGGCGTAGGTGGTGTGGGGAGGCACGTCGGTCAGCACTACCGCACCGGCGCCAATTTTTGCACAGTCGCCGATGTGGATGTTCCCTAAAAGCTGTGCGTGGGCTCCAAGCATCACGCCGTTCCCGATTTTTGGGTGACGGTCTCCGACTTCGTTGCCGGTACCGCCCAGGGTCACTCCATGCAAAAAGCTCACGTTGTTCCCGACTACGGCGGTTTCACCGATGACGATATTGGTGGCGTGGTCCACGAGAATTCCGTGGCCAATCTTTGCCGCCGGGTGGAAATCCATGCCGAACTTGCGGCTGATGATGTTCTGGAGCATCTTGGCCGGGAACTGACGGTCTTCTTCCCAGAGCACATGTGCTACGCGGTAGGCTTGCAGACCCTGAAAACCCTTGAAAAGCAGAAGCGGTTCCAGATATCCGGTGCAAGCGGGGTCGCGAAGTACGGTGGCCCGCAAATCGTGTACGGCATCGTCCAAAAGTTCCGGATGCTTGACGTACAGTTCGTTGAAAATCTTTTCCAGCTCAGCCCGGTCAATGACTTCTCCCGCCAGCTGACAGGCAAGCGTTACCGAAAGCATTTCCGCAAAATTCTTGCGGCTCAGGATTTGTTCTTCTAGCATCAGGCGGGAAAGGGGTTCCCGCTTTACAAGTTCCTGTGCGTCTTTCCGCAGTTCCTTTTCGATTTCGTCTATAGTCATCGCGTTCAAATTTAGAAATTAGGCATTAGTAGATAATCATTAAATCCTTGGTTTTGCCGCTGGAGCCCGCCCTATAGCGGTAAACACCGGGAACCATCTTTGATTTTATAAAGCTTTCGTCTAGGCAGTGGGTCTCGCTGTTATATTTTTCCCGGAAAACCAGGTCGCCCCTGCGGTTACGGATTTCGATGAATTTTTTGTCCAGAGGCAGTGGAGCAAAACAAAGGTTCCCGTGCCGCCAGGGGGTGGGGTAGGCCCGCAGGGGTTTTGAGGCTAGTTTCCCGGGCAGGGGAGAGGGGTTTTCGAAACGGCTGAAAATCCAGAGGAGGGAATCGGCGGCGAAGCTTTCGGTTCGCAGTGAATCCAGGGTGTTTATGCTAGAGATTTTCCGCAGGCGGGCATGGCCGTTCTTGAACAGCAGCACAGAAGCCTTGCCGGCATAGTTTTCGAGATTCGGGAAACCGGCTCCGTAGTAATTGTAGGAGAATATGGAGGAATCAGGCCTGAATCCTTCGGTGCTATAAATGTAGGGAACCGTTTTCCAGAGAGGCTGATCCGCAGAAAACCAGGCGCTGGAATCTACGGCCTTGCTGTTCTTGCCGGAATAGGCGAGGCGATCCGCAAAGTCTTGAAAAACGTCTTGCGGATTTTTTTTGCGGGCCTCGACAGCGCTTGCGTACTGTTGCCGGAAAGAACCTTCAGGATTTTTGGAGAAGTTTTCCCAGATGGATTTGTCAAAGAGGGAATCTACACGGTTGTGGAGGTACAGGAAAAAGAGGGAGGCTCCGTAGATGGCCGTGTTTTGGTCAATTGGGGTTCCGGTCTGATCCAGGAACTCTGGAATATAACGGACGTAGTCGTTCACTTCGGGGGCGCCGACCTCTTCCATGCCGGTGGCAGAAGCCTCAAACCAGAAATTCATGTGCTCGTAAGGGCTCAGGTAGCGGACCTGGATGGCGTGGTACAGTTCGTGGAATGCCGTGACGCGGATGGCCTTGTCCCATCTTTCGGCGTAGGAATATTTTTCGGTGGCGTGGATAATCGGCTTTGTGGATTTCCAGTATTTGCATTTCTTTCCGCCTACATCCAGGCTGGCGTATTCGGGATTGAACAAGTCAACGACCATAAAATCGTTGTCAATCATAAGCTCCGAAGTCTGCCAGTTGTTTCTGCCGGAGAAATTCGTGACGGCAAAGCATTCTTCGCAAAAACCGGAGCTGCCGTGAACGGTTTTCGGATTGCGGACAAGGTTCAGCTCCAAGATTTCGACTCCGTAGAGCCCGGGCTTAACGGGTTTCAGATAATGGACAGTGGTGTCCCTGCCTTTTGGAACCAGCATTTTATTTTTGGAAATATGCAGGTCCCAGGCTTTTTCCAGGTTGACGGCCAGGCTGTCTACGAATTTTTCCGTAGTGGCATGAGGCCCGTTCAGTACATAGAAAATCTGGAAATGGGAGGTAGTCTTGGAATAGACGGAGTCGTAGTAGTCTTCGGCTTCGCAGGACCCTTGCGTGGTTGTTGCTGCGGTCGTGACCTTTCCCTTGTTCTCTATCCAACTTTCTACTGCCTGCATGGTGCCGCACCGCCCGTGGGCAAAGGCAGAAACGGCTAGCGTCGTTGCTAGGATTGTCCAAACATTCAAAATATGGCACAAAGTCCTGGACACGGTTGCTCCTACAAAATGCCCTGCAGTTTTTTTAGGGCCGATTCCCTGACGGCTTTGTCGAAGGTAATGGCCTTTTGGTGGTGGGGCTTGATTCGTGCGTCCACGATCAGGGGGGCCTCGCAGGCCCAGTGCTTGTGGACGTAACGCTCGTTCAGACCGTACAAATCTAGGGCCGGATCCGACCGGGTAAAGGTCAGCCACAAGAAATCTTGAAGGTTGGTTTGCGGATTATCTATGCCCAATGTAGAAGTGTCATCTACGATGCTTACCCATGGGTAGTTTTCGCGGAAATTCCAGTTCGCAAGGGAATCCCGCAAGGCAGCAATTCCGCTCTCGAAAGATTCCGCCATGCCGCTGTTCCATTTCAGCGCAAGGACTCCAGGCATTACAATTTTGGCATCGGTAAAGGCAGCTGGCAGATGTAGGCTCTGCAGGTCGGCGGTGTCGTTTCGCAGGTCGCGAATCTTGGGCCCTGCGGCGGCAATGACCAGCTTGGAGCCGTGATTTAAGGAGCCTCCCGTGTAGTCCAGCGTGTCCGTGGTAGTTTCTGTCTGAAAGTGCAAATCCCTGTCCGTGCGGAGCCGTTCCAGAATGTGGCCGAAAAACTCCGGGATCCTGTTCACGTCCAGCTTTGGATTGTCCTCTTTGGCGGCAATCATCAGGTACTTGGTAAGGCTCACCTGGTTAAATCCTAGCAGGGCGTTTGCCGTCTTCAAAAGCTCCATGGGTTCCCGTTCTTCGGGCTTTGCGTAGGGCCTAAAACTTTCCGAGCCAAGGGCGAGGCAGAGCGGGTGCACGCCCGCCGCATCAACGGCGTGAACGGCATGGACTCCCGGCAAAGACGCAGGCACCATGGGCTTTGTCACCTTGTGGATAAAATTCCCGAAAAGGGTGTCTTCTTGCGGCGGGCGGCCTACTATGGTAAAGGGGTAGATGGCGTTCTTTTTGCAGAGGACCTTCTTTACCTTCAGGTAGGGGAAAAGGTGCTTTCCGGAGTAGTAACCCACATGGTCTGCGAAGGGACCTTCCGGCTTCAAGTCCGGAGCAACTTCTCCTAAGATGCAAAAATCTGCGTCGCTAGAAATGAGGTAACCGTTATGGATAAAATAGCGGAACCTTCGGCCGGAGAGCATTCCCGCGAAAAGCAGTTCCGACAGGTTCTCGGGCATGGGCATGATGGCGGCGATGGTGTGTGCCGGCGGTCCTCCCAAGAAAATGCTGACCTTCAGCGGGCGGCCTTCTTCTATCGCTTTCTGGTGATGCCTGGCGATGTCCCGCTTGATCTGGTAATGGAGCCCGCATTCGTCGGGGCCGTATTCGTTCCCGGAAATCTGGATACGGTACATGCCCAGGTTCGTGGTCATGACGCTTGCGTTTTTGCCTGGGCGGCTTGCCACCTGGGGCAGCGTAAGGAAGGCTCCGCCGTCGTCGGGGGCGCATTTGATTTGCGGCAAGTCTTGCAGGGAGCATTCTT
>CALATK010000067.1 GCA_937891805.1 uncultured Fibrobacter sp.
CCCGCTATATTTTCACTCCACATGTCGAAGCGGGGCTGGCGGCCTCTTACGAATACTACGGTTCCTACGATAACGTTTGCGAAGGCTCTGTCCATGAAATGTACTGCAAGGCGGGGGATTTCCTGGACCACCACCTGGTACACATTGCGGTCGAGGGCAAGTTCAACTGGTTTACGCTCTTTGACCTTTTAAGGCCATACAGCCGCGTAGGCGTCGGAGCATTGCTCGAATTTGACAGCGGGCTGGAACGAGTCGGGTTGCCATCCGTCCAACTGACGCCTGTGGGCCTGGAATTCCTGTTCCCGTACGTAAGCGTGTACGCCGAACTGGGCGCAGGCTACCGCGGCTTCATGAGCGGCGGCATTGCACTGAGAATCTAAGCCTTAGTCCCTAGGCCTACATCCCCATGTTCTTGCGGGTCTGTTCCCGGCGGAGGCGGACGATTTCCTTTTCGATGAGGAGTTTTTCTACGGCCGGGATATCTTCGTGACGCCTGATGGCGTCCTTGTACAGGGCGTTGGCCAATTCGGGTTCACGGGCAAGGAACGATATGACGGCGGCGTTCCGGAGGAAGAATTCATCCATGTTCTTGATTTCGTACTTTTCGTAGAAATCCGCCACCAGCTTGGCAGCCGTCGCGTAGTCCTTGGCGCGAGCCGTTTCCAGGATGTTGAATTCATCAACAAAGGAGGCAGGGAACACCCCTGCGTTCACCAGGTCCCGGACCTTCACATAGACGGCGTTGGTGTCGCGGGCTTCCATGGGAATGCCTCTCACCCACTCGATGTATTCTTCGCGGAACTTTTTCCATTCGGGCGAGGCTTCGGCCACCATAAAGCGGGGCTTTTGCGCCGCAACCGTTTGAGTCGTCGAGTCCGCGGTCACGCTATCCTGCGAAGCGGGGGCCTGGGCGGCGGCACGCATCAGGGAATCCGTACGGACTAGGTAGGCGAGCAGCGCGTTTTCGCGGTAGGTATCCTTGTTCTGCATCATGGCCTTGACCTTGGCGGGCCTGCGAAGCGCATAGTCGGCACTGTCCAGATATTCGGGCCAGCAGACTTCGCAGCTGTCGAACACCTGCACAATATGGGCGTTGGAATGCACGAAGCGGGCCTCTTCGGCCTTGTTATCTACGATGGGCGTGAAGATGCTGTTGGGCTGGATGTTCTCCATCATGGGCCGGACCATCTTGGAGGTGAACAGGAAGTTCTGTTCGCCGAAGAAGTCGGGTTCCCGATGGATGCGCTCAAATTCCGCCACCAGCACGGGGTCGGTGCTGAACCGCCCGATGTTCTTCTGGATTACCGGCTGGTCGCTTGCGATAATGATGATGTCGGGTTCTTCGGGTGCGCGGTAGAGGCTCACGTAGGGGAACACCACGTCCAGTGCCTTCAAGATGTTCAGGAACAGCTGGTCGTTGAATTCGTAGGTCTGGATCCACTGGACCCAAAGTCCGCCGGGTTTCATGTAGCGGCGCATCTTGGCGTAGAACTCGTGACTGAAAAGGCTCGCCACGCCGCTGACCCAGGGGTTGCTGGGCACGCTGATCAGCAGGTCGTACTTGCGGCGGTTGGTGAGGAAAAACGTCTGGGCGTCGTCGATGTAAATGTGGATGCGGGGGTCGTCGTAGCCGCGGGCGTTCCAGGGGTAGAACCCACGGGCAAGATTCATCATCTCGTCCTCAATTTCCACGCAGTCAAAGTCCTTCAGCAGCGGGTCGGCCAGCAGGTAATGGGCGCCCATGCCGGAGCCAAATCCCACCATGCCCGCGTCGTAGGGCTCGGAACGCACCGCCATGGGCATGAACGCCGTAGCCGCCTGGGTCAGTTCGTCCCCTTCGATGGGGTGCTTGCGGTCCTTGCTCATGCTGGCGTCGGCCTTGCCGTTGGTCTTGATATACCAATGCACATCGGACTCGTGGAAACTGATGGTGGCCGTCTTTCCGTCCTTCACCACAATCTTTTCGTCGGGATGCAGGTTCTTGTAGGCGCGGAACGCACCGGAGGTCACCAGGTGCGGGTCAAAATTCACGAAGATGGAAGGCAGAACCATCAGGGCCGCCACCAGGTAGAAAGGCACGCTGTAGCGGAACTTCTTGCGATAGACCACCAGCAGCACAAAGCCGATGGCAAAGTCCAGCACGGCGGCAAGCACCAGGGCGCCCTTCAGCTGCAAGAATGGCAAGAGAATCAGGCCGCCACCTGCCGAACCGATGATGGAGCCCACCGTATTCCAGCCGTAAACCTTGCCGATGGGGGCTTCGCTCTTGAATGCCCGGGTGAGAATCACCGTGATGAGCGGGAGCGTCATGCCCGCAAAGAAACTGGTGGGCACCATCCACAAAACGGAAAGGGCGTACTTGAAAAGGCTCCAGCAGATATAGCCGTCGGCGGTGGTATTGAAAATCTGGTTCGCCTCGTTCATCATGCCCCAGAAGGGCTTGTGGAAGTAGAGCGTGCACAGGGCGAAAAACGCCATGAAAATCTGGGCCAGGGAAAGGATGACCAAGGAATCTTTTTTCAAAAGTTTTCCGCTGACGGCGCTTCCGATGGCAAGTCCCAGAATAAAAGCCGAAAGCATCTGGTCGAAGCTGTGGCTAGAGCTGCCCATCAAGAGGCTCAGCAGGCGTATCCAGACAATCTCGTAAACGAAGGAGGTAAGCCCCGTAATGGCCGCAATCCAGAGCCAGGTGTTCTTGGGCGGCATGGGCAGCTTGTGCTCGGCAACGTAATCGACGTTCAGGGGCTCGGCGGCACGGCTTGAACCCGCCGTGGAACTTTCCGAACCAGCCGTGGCACGGTCCGCACCAACATCCGCAGCATCCTCCTCGTCGTCTTCCTTGTTGGGCGACGTGGCAAACCCGATGTAGCCGAAAACCGCCGCCAATAAGAAGTTGATAGAAGCCGCCACGCAGAGGGTGGCGTGGTTTCCCAGTTCGGGAATCAGCAGGTAGCTGGTCACCAGAATGCCGATAGCAGAACCCAGGCTGTTGGTAAAATAGAGCATGGGGAGCGAAAGTTCCTGACCGCTCTTGCGCAAGAGTCCCGCCGCAATGAAGGGGAAAGTCATGCCCACCGCAATGGCGATGGGGAGCGTAGAACCCGTAGCCAGCACCACCTTGGTAATCTCGGCGCCGGTAAAGCCCAGGCCCGCAATCCATTCACTGTCAAAGAAAAATCCCGTAAGCAGGTTGTAGAGGGGGTGGTAAACCAGGCCACCGATACCGATGGCCAGTTCCACCGCCGCATAGCCAAGCAGTGGCCGCTTTACCCATTCCACCATCTTGCCCGCGATAAAACTACCGATGGCAAGACCGCCCATGTAAATGCACAGCGTGAGCACCTGGCCGTAGCTGGCGTGGCCCAAGAAAAGCTTGAGGTAGCGGGCCCAGGAACCTTCGTAAATGAGGCCAGCAAAACCCGAAAGAGCAAAGAGGAAATAGACTAGGATGTTCATGGCGTAAATTTATATAAAAAAGACGCCATCCTAAGTCAAAAAATTTTACGAACCTCCGCCTTCAGTAAAACCGAATTCCCTGCGAGCCCAAGTTTCCATACAGGGCAGAATTTCCTTGTAAGGCACCACGATCATCACGCTGCCGTGGGTGTGCTCGCCGATTTCGAAAGAGGAACCGTCAAAACCGATACCGTCCTTCAAGAAAGAAGGCTTCAATTTGAAATTCATGCCGATGGCATTGGGACGGGCATCGTATTTTTCCGCATATTTGCGAAGAAGCGATACAATCTTTTCCTTTTCTTCTGGATTGAAAATAGTGGAATCAACCAACGACCCGTCTTTCTTCGAGAAGGTCCGATGATACTCGTAATTGTATCCTCCGGCGGCACCGGCATCGTACCCGGCATTCGAAATATAATAGGTCGTCCACAGCAGTGAATCGAACGCAACATCTATACTGTCCATGCGCTCGTATTTGAGGGTGGCGGCGACTTCCGTCTGGGTGCTGTCATAGTACCAGTCACCGGGATAATTCCTGAGTTCGTACTCAATGCTCCTCTTGTATTCTTCCACCTGACGGTAAAGAGCTCTTTTATGAATTTTTTCTAAATGCTTGGAATCAAGGACTGTGTCGGCATCGGTCAAGTCCTCGCCCAGCAATCCCTTGATAATTTTCCGGTGGATCCATTTAGGATAAACTTGGAATCTCGGCAACTCCCAGTGCAAGGATACCGTGTAAAACCTGGTGCTGTCGCGTTCCGTCCCATAATTAGTGAATTCCATGCAGCCCTTCGATTTTGTGGGGTCGCACTCAATCAATTCATCGTCATGCATGGCGATTTCCGCCTTGACCCGTTCCAGATCGCTTTTTCCAATCAGGCTGTATTCAAATTTCATGTCGTCAAGCATGGAATAGACTTTATCCACCTTCTCTTCCAGAACGGACAAGTCCTTGTCATCCCGAGCCGGCAATGCAACTGCCGACTCCTTTTTGGGGGCTGTGGCAGCAAGTGAGCAGACAACTACCGCGACAACTACCGCGGCAAGGTATGCCGCCGACAAAATCGAACTCACGATTTTCTTTGCCCTGGAGCCTGTCGGGCTCGGCCTGTTCATAATAGCGAGCACGAACGCCACCACGGCAAGCGGAAGCAAGAACAGGGACATTCCTCCCCGCGACACAAGGCCAACGAAAAAACCGGCCAAGATAAAAAGAGTTTCAAAAACTGCCATATTCTATACCCCCCATCTAAGGTGAGCAGACCTGAACACTTCAATGCTGTTCACGATACTGATAACACATTTTTTGACATTCTTGGTGTTCGGATATTCCTGTACACCATTCTTACGAAGGAAACGAATTACTTCTGTAGACTTAACCAGGTTGCTGGTATTCCTCTCCATTGTCGATATCGACTTGCTCACTCCACCAATTCGACCATCCGTTGTAAAATTTGGCCCGCCAGACATGCCAAGCTGCAGAGTTCCAGTCATGCGATAATAACTATAATCACCGTCGTAACGATATTGAACACGGATGTTCATAGGGATAACGGTCAAATCATGGTCAAGAAACGGTTCAACGTAGCCATACGAGGTGAGTTTTTCCCCGACAGGCAATTCCGAGTGTGCGATACGACATACCCTAGGCATTTCAACAGGTTCCTCGTCCAGCTTCAACAGAACAATGTCTCTTTCCTTATCGTAATCAACGATATGTACCTTATAGCACGAATCGTTCTGGATATCGTAATAACAATTGTAGTCGTAATCCTCTACGACATGATACGCAGTCACGATGTACTCGCTGTTAACGAAGAACCCCGTGCCGTTGTGAAACCCTTCCGCAGAAGCCATGACCGCAAACGCAAGGATGATACCGATTAGCCGTATCATGATTATTCTACGGGGACGTAGCTTCGTACCTGATAAGTGCATTTCGATACGTCTGTCGTGGTTGGCTTGTTTCGGTGTAAGATGTACTCGGACATCAGAATACCGTCATAGAAGAACGATGTGTTGGCCTTGCGCGTGCTGTACCCGAATACCATTCCGATTACCTTTCCATGACTAGATAGGGCTGCTCCGCTGAAACCACCAGGCAACTTCACATTGATGGCGTTTGCCACATAATCAGGGTATGTAGAGTCTGCAACGACTTTTGCTGGCAAGGACTTCACCTGTACCTTTTTACTGTCCTCAGGGAAGCCAGTGACGGTTACGAGTTCACCGACCTTGATTAGTCTCTCTTCGATTTTACATGCGTTTAGCGGAACATCGTTGTCAACTTGGAGAATAGCCATGTTGAGGTACTCGTTCTTATCTTTGTTGAAAAGAGTGTCTGCGGAGCGTTCCACCCTGGCTACAACAGGGGTGTTGTTGACCATAACAACTATGGCAGCCAGTTTCTTTGCGTGGCGAGCGACATCACCTGTTGTAAGGATGTAGTGCTCGTGGAATGCGATACCCGTGCCATAAACCTTGCTGACGTTCATATTTACTGTATCGGCCTTTCCAGAGTCGGCCTCTGTCAGGTAGGTGGGTACAAACTCGGCGAACACGGAAGTTGCCAAGATGCCGATTATGAGAATGATTGCGTGTTTCATGATGACATCCCGTTGGATTTAGTGATTGGATTGGAGGTGGATATGTTCATTTGAGAGGTACTTGTCTTCCCATCTTACCTTGTAGTCTTTGGGTAGGGTGCCTTCGAGGATTCTGACTACACGTCTTCTCTGGTTCAGGGGGAGGTCAGCGAGACTGATATCGACAGCTTGTCCATACCTATGGGGTGACCACCGGTCGTGTATATGGTAGGAGTCACGGGCGGAGATGATGGTAGGTGAGAAGTCTGGTCCGAACTGACTCTTGAACACCTTTATGGCATAGACGAGGCCGCTTTCGAGTTGAGGGGTAAGTTCCATGACGACACCTGGTTTTTGGAAGGTGTTCTCCATGATGTAGTCATGGTTTGACCCTGTTTGGAGAGGGACATCGTAGTTGACTTCCTCGGCAGATTGTTTTGATTTGTACCCACCCTCGTCATTTTGCTTATATGTTCTCTCCTTGGGTTTATGATAGGTTTCTTCAGGGTGGGACTGCTTGTATTCTGTAGCTACAGAAATATCGTTGCCGTGATCGTAGGACGAACCACTCGGAGATTTTTTCATATCGACAAGTACGAAAATGGCGAACCCTATGAAGCACATGATAAAAAACAGCGATGCGGGGCTCTTGACAATGTCGATGACGGCGCTGGCGGTGAATATAGCGAATCGGATGCCAATATTGACGAGCAATATTATGCCAACGATAATCAGCAAGATTACGAGAAGGATGATAAATACAGTGCTCATGGCATCTTCCCTGTAAAATTAAAGTGATTGTGATGCGGTCGGATAATGATTTCTCTTATAAAACTCGGTCAACACTTCTTTTCCTATACTCGGAATTTTTTCTTTTCCGAGGACATTATACCACCAATAGGTAACTGGCATATCGGTCCCCCAAAGGATTCGCTTGCGTTCGATGCCGTCACCTACAAGTGCTCCAATTTCGTTCTCGCCGGCAAAAGAGGAATCGACCACTACATTAGGGTAATTTTTTAGCATATATTCCTGAGCATCTAGGTCTTTCAAATGTGCAAGCTGAACAAGGCATTTTGGATGCGTTTTGATAAAATGCTCGAATCGTTTCGGCGAATCATCGCCACTGGCCCCTGTATGAATCAAAATACGCAAATTTTGTTTTTCCGCATACGAAAAGAGCTCTTCCGTAAAATTTACAGTTACGGGATCGTCAAGTTTCCACTCTTGAGCGCGAGGGTGTAACTTGAAACCATCGTAAGGGCATTCTGTCATTGCCCGCTCAATGCCAATGCCGCTTTTGACAATATCGGGAACAACCCAATAAAGGGCATGAGCCTTGAAATCTATTGTTTGCGCATATTCCAAGGCGGACACGACTTCTTCGCGGATTTTTAGATAAAGTTCCTCATGATTTAAGACCTCGGCATCGCTTTTCCCTGCGACAATTGTTTTTGAATACAAGCAACTGGTTGTAGAAGAAAACCAGCATTCGCCAATGCCATTTTTTTTCAAGGCATAGAAAATATCTTCTGCCTTAAAATAGACATCGTTCCATTGACCAATATGAACATGATAGTCCGTCATCATTTTAAAATCGTCCGTTTCGCCTTGGCTTCCTCTACAAGTTTGCGGTTTAAGTGAGCAGCCTTGCAAAAATGCGGAGCCACCTTCAAATAGTCGCCGCCACTTTCGTTGAAGTTGCGAACAAGGCAAGGTGCACAGAATTGACGGTCTTCGCAGTCATAGCACTGCGGAATAGCCGACTTGGTAAGTTTACGCAACTTATTGAGTTGTGGGGATTTTTCCCAAATGTCCTTGATGGGTTGCTCGCGAACATTGCCACAAGCCATACCTTGCCAACCGCTACACGGGTAAACAATTCCGTCGCTTGCGATGCATAGGTTGTCCATGCCTACGCCACAAAAAGGGCGCTTGCCCCATTCCTCGCGGGAAACCTCCGGCACAGGGGTATCGGTAAAGTCAAGATAATCCTTGTCGAACTGGATAATGTCTTTGAGAAGTTCTTCCGTCTGCTCCATTGTCAATCGTTCGGCAAGATTATCTGTAGTAAAATCGTATCGGGCCATCATCACATAGTCGGTCTGAGCTTTACAATTACGCTCGTATGCGTATTTCAGCACATCCTTATAGGTGTGATAATTCGTCTTCATGACTGGGCAACTGATTTGTACGGGGATATTCGCTGCAATCAAAGCTTCTATCGCAGCCTTAGTTTTTTCACAAGAACCATTCAATTGAGTGATATGGTCATGCTCTTCGGGATTAACGCTATAAAGCGAGGTCTGCACAAGCCCTGGATTGACGTCTTTCAAAACTTCAATCATCTTTGGAGTGAGCAAAGTAATGTTCGAAAGAATTGTAAAACTAAAATCCAGTTCACGAGCCTTGCGCAAGATTTTCTCCACATCAGGGTGGGTAAAGAATTCTCCGCCCGAAAGGGTCAGCCCCATCACGCCTAAATCGTGCAATTGTTGTAGGACGCTTTCAATCACTTCGTAGGGAAGCACAACATTCTTCAATTCATGAGGAATGTAACAATGGATGCATCTCTCGTTGCAACGATTGGTGGTCTCGATTTGGCAACTGTGGATTTGCGGATGATTTCGATAATAATCGCCTAGGATTTCTTGCGTGTCGGCATAGAGCTTTTCATCGTCAGGATTCTGCCGGGCATTGTAGGTGAACAGGGTCTTTGGATTTTCCGCATAACTAAAATAGGTGTCTTTAGAGGAACATTCTTCGGCGGTCGCTCCAGAAACCAAATAACGATCAGCAACCAAAGAATCTAGAAATTCTTTTAAGTCATCCTTGATGACTGCAGGGGTAGCGCCCTCGAAGTATTCACAAGCCTTGGCCGTCAGGGCATCAAGACTTTGCGGCTCACGGGATAAAACTTCAAGGAAAGTCCAGCCCTCTTGGGTATAGGTGCGGTCGTGCTTAGTGAGCTGGCTGTAGATGTAGCCATACTCGCCGATGGAACGGACGAATGTATCGCGGGATTGACGGTAGAACATATTTGATACTTCTTAAACTATTTCCTTGGTTTCTCCCATATCAAAATCAAAGGGGTCTTCCCTTGTTTGACTAGGAATGTATTCAATCATCTGATGAGGAAATTTTATCAGACACTTTTTTTATTTCATTTAATGGCTCAAGATACGCTCTTGAGTGAGCGTCAACAGCCTTTAAGATTTCTTTACAAATCTGATTGATTTCTTCAGCGCATCTCTTTTGAGCATACAATCTCCTTGCAGGATTTTCATCTCTAGCAATTTGATTTTTCATTACATTAATTTTATTTTTTACATTTTCAAACAAATCATTAAAATGCTTTTCCATATAGACGAATCTCCTTTTGAAGTCTATTGCATACCACCAACTTTGTTGCAAGCCTCGGCATTAATCTTGAAATCAAGACCATTTAGATCTTCTTTGAGCTTATTTTGATCATTCTTTTGTTCGAGAAGTTGGCTAATCTTCTTAAGTTCTTTAAGAATTTGTTCTAATATATCTTCATTCATAATAGAGGTTCCTAAAATGACGGAAATAAAAAATCCCCTAGAGGCGGGCCACAAGGCCCACCCTAGAAAAATGATGCGTTCTTATCCTGCGCGATCGCAGCGTCTGCATTCGCCTACATAGACGCAACCTTGAGCCGGGCATCCAGCAGCGAAACTGCCGGTGGGGTTGTTCTTGGCGATAAGTTGGGGCTTCTTGTAAGCCATCTTTTTCATTGTCTTCATATTATACCTCTAGAGTATATTTCCCTTTGTCTAATCTGGTCAAAGCCGGGATAACCCCGACCAGAAGTCACAGACATCTGTAACTTTTAGGAAATATATATTATTCTCGCCCGGAAATCACAGATATATGTGATTTTTCTTGCTTTTTTGAACAAACAAAGCAAAAATGGCCCCTTCAAGCTATTTCGGAACCCCGCCAAGCCTTCTTCACGCCATCACAATCCTCTGTAAAATAATAACAGACATCTATATACCCCAAGGACAGTCCAAAAACTAATATCTTGGCATGCTACACATGCCAAAGATAGACCTGCAAAACTTGCAGAAAATTGAGGATGACCGCTTCTCCGAAGCCCTCGCAAAGGTACTCAGGCGGCACCGCAAGGCAAGGGGCATCACCCGCGACGGGCTCGCGTTCCAGCTCGGTCTCCACAAGAACACCCTCTACGGCGTGGAAGTCGGCATCAAGCGCAAAAGCGGGCACTTTAGCCACACCCAGCTCACCATGGCAAACTTCATTCGGCTCGCCGCTTTTTTCGGCTATCAGCCCGGCGAATTCCTGCAAGAAATCCTTATCGAGGCAAGCGACTGCTACCCTCCAAAAAAAGCATCACATCAAAATGGTTCTAAATTACGCATAATTGGCAACCACACTTAACAAAATCAAGCAAAAATCGTTAAGTCTAGTTGACAATTTTACACTTTGGAATTTGCAAAATCTAAGCCTTCGCGACGGCGGGCATCTTGAGGGTCTTGCCGTCTTTATCTACGGCTTTCCACGGGGTAAGCCCCACCACTTCATCTACGGGGAGCGAAAACGCGATGCCCTGGCCCATGGTGTCTAGCCCCGCCTTCTGGTAAAGGGCGTGGAGCACGGCGTCCTTGATTTCTGCGGACACCAGAATCATCACCACCTCCTTTTCGGGCTGGATGGCGATGTGGAAAAACGATTCCGCCTCCTTGTTGGCGGTACCGCGACCGTTCAGGATAGTGCCGCCACGGGCGCCTGCACTCTTGGCCGCCTCCATGACCGTCTCGGAAAATCCGGCATTGACAATGCACATAATCATCTCGTGCTTGCTCGCGCTCATTTCTCGTTCCTCCGTACCGCCTTGCGGTTGTCGCTCAAAAAGTTGAAAATGGACTTGCCGATAATACTTGTCATGGGAATCGTACAGGCGATGCCCTTGCCACCCGCAATGGTGTTGAACTTTTCCTCGATGCTTTCCAGGGCGGCCTTGAGCTTGTCCTCGCCTATTACGCTCAGAATGACCGCACGCTCGGAATCCACCAGACCGATGGCCGTAAGAACTTCCTGGGAGGCAGTTCCCCTGCCGTAAAAGACCATCTGCATGTTCACGCCAAAAGACTGGATATGGTCCATGTAAAAATCCGCCTTGGCGCGGTTCACCATGGTCACCAGAATCTTGAGGCGGTTCATGGACACCTTGGAATGCCCGTCGGGAGACCCGCTTCTCTTTCGCCTGACCTGTCTTTCCTTTTCAGCCATACCGCTCCCTACACAAAGTCTATAATCTGCTCGTCGTCGGCATCCTGGATACGGCGCATCATGTTGCGGTTCCTGAAGAACCGAGAAACGATGGCCTTGAAGCCGAGAATCTGGATGGTAATCAAGGGAGTCATGGCCACCATGGCCACGATACCGAAAGCATAACTCAGAATGGAATCGTCACCGCCGTGGATGACGGAGCAAGCCCCGATAGAAAGAGGCAGTATAAAGGTGGAGGTCAAGGGCCCGCTGGCCACACCACCCGAGTCGAAGGCGATAGCCGTATAAAGCTTGGGCACAAAGAAAGACAGACCGAGGGAAACAAAATAGCCGGGAATCAGGTAGTAAATCAGGGGGAAGCCCATGTAGATGCGGAACATGGAAAGCCCGATAGAAACGCCCACGCCAATAGAAAGAGCCACCAGCATGGAACGCTTGGTCACGAGGCCGCCGGTAATTTCTTCGACCTGCCTGTTCAGCACGTGCACCGCAGGTTCTGCAAGCACCACCACCATGCCGATGACAAAGCCCGATGCCACGAGAATATGGGGGCTTTGGGCCAGGGCGCGGCCAAGCTCGAAGCCCACGGGCATAAAGCCAATCTTCACCGCCGTCAAAAATATCAGGAGCCCTGCAAAGGTATAGCAGATGCCGAACCCGATTCTAAGAAGGCTATTGCGGGAAAGCTTGAAGGCAAAAAACTGGAGCACCATGAAAAACACCACAATTAGTGCCAGGGCAACAAACACCTCTTTGGCCACCTCAAGGACAGTCGGAATAAAATGGCTACCGAGGCATGCGTCTACAGAATAGGCCGCAGGCTCAAGGGAATAAGTCAGGTCGCCCTTGGAAAAAAGAACCAGGCCCATCAAGGCGAGAATCGGCCCTACGGAGCAAAGGGCAATCAAGCCGAAGCTGTTCTCACTAGCATGCTTACCGCCAATGGCTCCGGCTACACCCACGCCCAGCGCCATGATAAAGGGAACCGTAATAGGGCCCGTCGTCACGCCGCCCGAATCAAAAGCCAGCGGGACAAAAATTTCCCTGCCCATGGACACCATGAGCATGCCCAACATGAAAAGCACCATGTAAAAAAAGATGATGATGCTCGAAAGGTCCAGCCTGAAAACAATCTTGATAATCGAAAGCAGCAGGAACAGTCCCACGCCAACGCCCACCGTGGCCACCAGCAGCGTGGGGTGTACCGCCTGCTTGACCTGTTCGGCAAGCACCGAAAGGTCGGGTTCTGCAATGGTGATGAGCACGCCCATGGCAAAACAGACCGAAGCGAGCAGCTGCAACTTGCGGGACTTGGCAAGGCCAGAGCCCACCTGTTCGCCCATAGGCGTCATGGCAAGGTCCGCCCCCAGATTGAAAAGTCCGATTCCCGCGATGAGGAATACCGCACAGACCAAAAAAACAACCAGTTCCTTTGTAGAAAGTTCCACCAGGGGCGTAAAGGAAAGAAACAGCACAATCAAGGTGACCGGCAGCACCGACGAAAACGCCTCGTGAAGTTTTTCAAAGAAGGACTTGAACATTACTCGCCCAGATACTCCACAGCAAAGATAAGCGTAGAACCGCCTGGGATGGGGCCTGCGGCACGGGCTCCGTAGCCAAGGCCAGGAGGCACAATCAAGATGCGCTTTTCGCCGGGAAGCATTCCTGCCACACCCAGCTCCCAACCGCGAATCACACGACCACCGCCCAAGGGGAAACTAAATTCCTGGTCACGGTCACGGGAGCTGTCGAACTTGTGACCGTTGGTGAGCCAGCCCGTGTAATGCACCCGGACCTTAGAGCCCACCTTCGCAGGTTCTCCCTCGCCAGGCTTCACGATGGCGTAGCGCAGGCCTTCGGAACCGTTTTCAAGAGCAAGGGTGGTGGTATCCGGGAAAAAGTCCATCTTTTCAACAACTGCGGAATCCACTTCGGACTCCACCAGCTCCACCCGGAAAATCAAGGTGGAATTGGAAGGAATCATAGAATAAGCCGTTGCACCGTAGCCCATGGCTGGCGCCACACGGAGCCAGCGGACCCCGCCTTCACGCATGCCGTCTAGCCCCTGTTCCCAGCCCTTGATGAGCTTGCCGTTGCCGAGAACCACTTCTAAAGGCTTGCCCAAGTCCTTGGAACTGCCAAACTTGCGACCCGAAAGGAGCCAGCCGGTGTAATGGGTCTTGAGGGTTGCACCAGCGACTGCAGGCTTGCCGCTACCCGATTTCTCGTCGTAGGCCTTGAGGCCCTTGGAAATTTCTTTCCACTTGAGGGCGTCTACACTCTGGGGGAACTTGTCCGGCTCCATGGGCGGGTCGGCATGGACCAGCTCTACCTCGAAGTACAGGTCGGAATTGGGCGGGATGTTTTCTAGGGAACGGTCGCCATAAGCCATGACCGCAGGCACCGTCAGGTAGCGGATTTCACCCACCTTCATGCCCAGGATTCCCTTTTCCCAGCCCTGGATAACCTGACCCATTCCCAAGGTAAATTCCAGAGGTTCTCCGTCGTAGGAACTGGCGTAGAGCCACTTGTCCTTGTAACGGGCGATGCTGTCTGCCGTGGCCGCAATGTTCCTCGCCGCAGTGGCACTATCCGTAGGGGCGGGCACGGCAACCTTTGAGTCCTTAGCCATGTCTGCAGTTGTGGCCTTCGAATCCTTCGGCTTTGCGGCATCCTGAGCGGTTTTTGCCGTATCGGCAGGTGCGGCCTTGGCGCTGTCCGCTGTCACAGAATCCGTAGATGTCTCTGGCGTTGCAAATTCCAGGGCCGCCAGGGAGTCTTCCATGGCCCTTTTCCGCATTTCTTCCATCTGCAGGCTGTCGAGAATCAGGTAGCCCTTAAAATGGACCTTGATAAGCTGGCCCTTGCGGATCTCGTCGCCCTGGCCGTCCCTGACGCTTTCAATGTTAAAAGGGATAGCCCACAGATTACAAAATAACGCGAGGACCAAGAAAATCTTCAATTTCGGCATAAAAACTCCTACCCCACAAGATAGAAAATGCTAGTTTTACAGAGTAAGGTTTTTCCACAGTTGAACGGAAAAAGAATATGCTATCTGTTGTTATTGTCATAACGATTGTCGTGCTGTCCATTATTCTTGCGGCCATCGGTGCCTACGTGGTTATCCACAGCACCGAAGAAAAAGAAGAACCCAAGCCGGTTATCGACGTTTCCGGCCAGTATGCCGTGGTGGTCCGCCCCGCACGGGAATCCCTCACCAACGTAAAGCCCTCCGAAGTATCGCTCCGTTCCTGGCTAGAAACCCAGACGCAGCTCACCCCCGAACAGCGGGAAGAATATATCCGCCAGTGGAACGCCTCTCTCGAAGAGACCATCCGCACTATCGACGAGGGCGACAAGAACGGCACCGTCACCTACCGCATCGAACTAGGCCCCAAGGGCAAGAATTACGTGAAGTTCGTCGGCGAAGACAATTTCATTACCCGTGAGCAAATAAGGAACCACGCCGAAATTTTGCCGCCCTACGTGCTGGGCTGCGACTGCAAACTTTTACCCAAGCAGCCCTGGGAAAACCCCAGCAAGTCCGGCTGGAAGGCCGTTGTGCCCTCCCACGGAAGCACCTACGAAGTCCCCGACTGGAGGCAACTTGCGTAAATCCCTCCTTGCCCTCCTGATAGCGGCACCGGTCCTGACCTATGCCGCAGGTTCCGCCATTATCACCCTTGAAATGCCCGTAGGCGCCCGCCAGCTGGGTATGGGTGAAGTCGGCGCCGCCGTTGCCGACGACGCCACCGCCATGTTCTACAACCCGGCAGGACTTGCCTTTGGCCCCCTGGCCGACGAATGGCGCATGTCCTACCCCGCCGATTCCAAGACCGCTCCCTTCTTTACCAAGATGGCGGCCCGCAGCAAGAACGGCTTTTTCGCCAAGAGCGAACTTTGGGCCGGAACCGCCCAGGGCATCCTCCGTTACGACGGAGAGCAGTGGGTAGACTACCACTCCGTCACCCTGCAAGGCAACGCCAAAATCAAAGACGCCGTAAAAGTTTATGTGGGTACGGAACGCGGTATCGACGAATACTCCCGCCAGGTGAAAAAGTTCAACGACATCAAGTCCGCCGAAGAAGAATCCGACGTGGTAGAAGTCAAGATGCCCTGGAACCTGGTGGTAAACGACACCATCACGGCCATCATCTACGACAACCGCACCGAAAAACTCTGGGTAGGCACTCCCAAGAGCCTCTTCCGCTTTGACGGCAAGGCCTGGAAAAACTACGACGAGGAACTGGGCAGCAGGCGCATCACTGCCCTGGTGAACCAAGGCGCAAGCCTCTGGATAGGCACCGACAACGGCCTCTTCTTGTACCGCAACGGACAGTTCGAACAAAAGGGCAAGGTGCTTCCCAGCCAGAAAATCAACGCCCTGGTGTGGTCTGAAAACCGCAAGGAACTGTTTGTGGCAGTAGAAGGCGCGGGCGTTGCCCGCCTGGTTCCCAAGAAAAGCGTAAACGACAAGGACCGCTGGAGCCTCTTCACCGAAGAAGACGGCATCATGGACCTGAACCCGAAGGCCCTTGCCGTCGATAGTTCCGGCCACGTGTGGGCCAGCCACAAAGACGGCCTCTCCCATTTCAACCTGCGCAAGTGGGAACAGATCAAGTTCGAAGGCAACACCATCAACGACATCTCGGTGGACCGCAAGGGCGCCATCTGGATTGCAACGGACAAGGGCGTCTGGCGCCACCTGCCGGACTACGCCACCGCCAGCGGCCGCAAGGCAGAACTGGAACGGGGCACCGCCGAAGCCGAAGGCGACGTCAAGAGCGACGACGAATGGACCCACTACCACAGCGGCAACGGACTTTCGGTAAACAAGGTGTGGGCGGTTCTCCCCCAGGGTAACGACGTGTGGTTCAGCACCGCAAACGGCATGGAGCAGTACAAGGACGCTGACTACCAGCTTACCGCCTTCTACGAAAAGCTGTTGCCCATCTTGAACATCCCCGACCTGTACCACCTCTACGGCGGCATGACGGTACCCATGGGAGACTGGGGCACCATCGGCTTCCACGTGAACTTTGTGAGCTTCGGTTCTACGGTGGTTTCCGGCGATATCGACGCCGACGATCTGGTGGCCTACAACAGTTCCGAAATCGTAGGCGGCGTGAGCTACGGCACCCGATTCCCCGGGAACATCGGTCTTGGCCTTTCCATCAAGTTCTTCTATTCTGACCTGAGCTCCGGAGCCGCCGCCGGCGAAGAGGAGGCAACCACCTTCGGCTATGCCTTCGACGTAGGCATCCTCAAGAAGGGCGTTCTTTTAGACAAATTAAACCTGGCCCTGGTTCTCGCCAACATCGGCCCCAGCGTCTACTACGTGGACAAGACCATCGAAGACCCCATCCCCCTCACCTGGCGGCTCGGTCTTTCGTACGAGCTTCTGGCTCTTGCCGACTACAAGTGGATCGTGGCCGCCGACTACAACCGCGAAGTGGTCTATGACGATGACAAGGGCAACCCCGAACCCTTCTATATCGCCTGCTGGAAATCCATCGCCAACCCGGAACGGGGCGGACACGGCGCTACCGCCGCCAAGAACTCCCTGATGCAGGGCGTGTTCAACGTAGGTACGGAATTCATCTACGCCAACACCATCGCGCTCCGCCTGGGCTACCTCTACGACGATGTGGGCCAGCGTAGCGAAGTGGACTTCGGTTTCGGCTTCATGATTTCGGACATGCTGCAGTTCGACTTTGCCACCATCCGCGACGTAGGCGACAACGACGGCGTCCGCGACGGACAGATGCGATTTGGCATGCTGTTCAAGTTCTAGTGATTGGTAATTAGGCCGTAAGGCCGTGGTTAGGACTAATAATTGCAGCGAAACCGCTCTGTTTTAATCACTTGATATTATTCCACCCGTTCCAGAATAATCAGTGCCCGCTCCTGGGTGCTGTTGGGAATGGTGTAGAAGTGCTTGCCTACGAACTTGTAGCCGAAATCTTCGGGGTGAAAAGTCTTGAGTTCGTCGGCCACAGCAGGGCCCTTCATAAAGAACACCCGGCCGCCCACCTTCAAGGAATTGGCGATGCGGGGCAAGGTCTTTTCCATCAGTTCGAAGGCTCGGCTGATGACGCCATCTACAGGGATTGTCATGCTGCGGCTGGTGACCTTGTGACCAAAGACATCAATTCCCTTGAGGCCCATCTTCTCGATGACCATATTCAAGAAGTTGATACGGTTGGGCCGGGGTTCACAAAGCGTAAGACGAATCCTCGGATTTACAATCTTCAGGGGAATTCCCGGAAAACCGGCGCCACTCCCCACGTCGATCATACGGGCGGGCCACTTGGGCACGTAGGCGTTTATAAGCGTGCAGTCGGCGTAATGCCGCTCCACCATGGTCTCGAAAGCGTTTAGGCGGGTCAAGTCCTGGTCGTCGTTGTTGGCCCGCAACAACTGGTGGAACTCCCAAATCTGCTTCAGGGTCTCGGGCTGGAGCTCTACACCGTAGTAGTGCAAGAGCTTGTCCAGTCCCTCAATCGAGGGCTTCACCCGCTTACCGTTAAACAGCGGAAAGTCGGTACGTGGTGCCTTCAAGTGAGGCACAAAGTCACGACCTGCGGCAGAGGCATTACGGGAGGGTTGCCGCGCCACGCCGGAATTGGACCCTGCAGAAAAAGGCTTCTTGGACCAGTTTGAACTTGCCATATTGAAAAAATAAAAAAACTTAGGCTCTTTTCGGGACAAAAATAAGTCTATACATAGAGGAGGCTTATTTTGTCCAAAGATAGACACGAAAAAGAAGCTGGAGTCCTGCGCTCATCCGTCTTTGTGGCGGCACTTTTTGCCCTGGCTGGGGTCGTTCTTGCCGCCCCGCTAGGCGAATCGAAGGTTTTCGACTGGTGGGACAACGGAATCATTACCGCCGAAGAGGCTACCGAAATCCTGGACCTGCTGGAAGAAGGCAACCAGGAGGAGGCTTGCCTCCTTGCGCAGACCTACGCCCAAGAGCCCTGCGACGAAACGGCTAGTGGCAAGACCCGCGCAGGCTCCACCCTAGGGAAAATTTCCAGCGGCAAGAAGTCCGCGAAAGCCCCGACGCGCCCAGACCTTACACCTCACGGCTACGTGGACTGGAAAGGCCGAATCGATTCCACGGGGCACCTGGAAAGTCACCGCACAGAACTGCAGGTCCAGTTCTACCGCTACACCCTGAGGCTCGGCTCCCAGGAACTTCTCGCCTACAAGAACCAAGGGAGCGAGGCCTATTTCGGGGACATTTCCACACGGGAACTCCACAGCCAGATTCCGCTGGACACCCTCTGGGGAACGGCCCTCCTCTACCCCTTCGGAAACTTTCATGTGGCAGGCCTTCTGGACACCGCCAAGACGACACAGTTCCGGCTGGGATACGGCAGGCGGAGCGTCGCCAGCGTCGAAGCATTTTACTGGCACGATTTTGGCACAGGCGGCACCAGCGACACAAGCGGCACCAGCAGCCTTCGCGAAGGCACCGAATCCGCCTACCCGCCAATCAACGGCGTCCATTCCGCAGGCCTACAGACGAAATTCCCCTTCGGGCAGGTGGCCGCCTGGTGGCAGCACGGTCAGGAATTCCCGCTTATTAAGGTGCAGCTGTACGGCAGCGAGAAGAAGGGGCGCGACGGTGAAAACGGCGCCGAGAACGCAAACGCCGGAAAAGCCGTCAGCAAGGCGGGTCAGAACGGCGCCGACAACTCAGGTCCGAGCGGTGCCGTCACCTACAGCTGGCGGACCACCGCCTATATCCATCGGGAAGAGTTCCCCAGGTACGCCCGTTTGAGCAAAACCATCCAGAAAAGCAGGTTCTGGGGGTCCCAAAGCCTGTCCGTCAAAGCTCCCAACCTCCTGGACACGAGAGTCTCCGCAGACGGGACCCTTATAGAGCCTCTTGATGCCGACACCATGGCGGTCCGGCTCAAGCTTGGGGCGGAATCGGGTCCTGAATTTTTGAGATTATCCGCCAGCGCCCCCTGCCGAGACGCGGGCTCCAACTGCAGACAGACGGACTGGAAAGGCGGCCTGAACCTTACCCCCTGGGAACTCTGGGCTCTGGGGGCTTCTGCACGAGTCCGGCGCGACCGACCCGAAGGTTTTTCCCCTCCCCACCTGGAATTATCCTCAAAATTCACGGATTATGGACAAAGTTACACGAAATTCACCTTCATCCTTCCCAAGGGCCGCCCCCGTGACGACATGCGCCTGCGTTCGGAATTCCTTATTTCCGGGGAATACCTGGACATTTCCCTTGTCTGCACCTTCAAGGACGTTCACCGCCTGCACCTGACCCCGTTACGGGGTTTTGCCGAGGCAAAAGTACGGTTTTGAGACTAAAGGCCCTGTTTTGTTCTCAAAAAACACCTCAAAGGAAATGTTTGCTCATGGTTACACGGGTAAACAGAAAAGTATACAACCTATGGGCTTTACGCCCTGCCAGATTCTATCTTAATGCATACCCAAACACTCCCTTGACGCACCTAGGCTGCTCCTTTGCCTAGGTGCGTCTTTTTGTTGTCATCCCCGCGAAGGCGGGGATCTCATTGTCCTTGATAATTCTAGTTTTGTCTTAATGTTTATCGCCGCCGCCATCGGAGCTGTCGCTTTCTTGCCCTCCATCGTCTTGAACATCGCCCTTGCCTGCGGTGCTCCCTGGGGAGCCTACGCCATGAACGCCCAGCACAAGGTTATCCCGCCGGAACTCCGCAAGGCCTTTATCGTGCCGACCTGCCTACAGTTCGTGGCCCTGTTCGTGCTGCTCAGCGCAGGGGGAATCCTGCCCGAAATTATCCCCTTCCTCATCACCCGGATTCTCTCCTTCTTCTTTGCGCTGTACGTGACCTTCTATACGGCAACGGTTCTTTTCAGCACCAGCTACAAGGAACGCACCGTCATGGGGAGCTTCGCCGTGGTGAGCGCCGTCTGTTTCTGGATCGTGGCCGTGGGCACCCTGAATTTCTAACCTTCCATTAGCTATATTCCCTGCCATGGTTCACCCCTCCGCATTTGTGCACCCTTCTGCAAAAGTCCACGAGACCGCTTCTATCGGCCCCTGGTGTCTTGTAGATGCCGGAGCCGAAATTGCCGAAGGCGTGGTGCTGGAAGCCCGTGTCCATGTGTACGGCGGCGTTTCCATAGGCAAGAACACCCGCGTTTTTGACGGGGCAATCCTGGGGGCTCCTCCCCAAGACCTGAAATATGCCGGGGAACCCACCCGGCTTGAAATCGGCGAGAACTGTACAATCCGGGAATACTGCACTCTGAACCGGGGTACGGCACATGGCGGTGGAGTCACCCGCCTTGCAGACAAAGTATTACTCATGACATACTCCCATGTGGGTCACGACTGCTTTATCGACGAAGGGGCGGTAATTTCTAACGGATGCCAGCTGGGCGGCCACGCCAGAATCGGGCGCTATGCCACCCTGGGCGGAAACGTCGGGATGCCCCAGCGGAACCAGGTAGGAGCCTACGCCTTCGTAGGGGCCACCCTGAAGGTGGAAAAGGACGTTCCCCCCGCAAGCAAGGCCTTCGGGACTCCGCTCAAGTGGGGCGGTCTGAACCTGCACGCCCTGAAGCTCCACGGTGAAGATTTTTCCGAGGAACGCATCGCAGGTCTAGACAAGGCCTTCAGGGCGTTGTACCGCAGCGGAAGGCCCATCCAAGAAGTTATTGACGAACTAAAGGCCAGCGGCGATCCTCTATTCAAGGAATTTTTTGACGAACACTGGGGCGGTTCCCTAATTCGCCCGTAGGATTGCAAACATGCAGGAGAAGGCTTTGGAAACGGGAGCAGTCCCCAAGCACAACTACCAGCGGGACCTGGACTACATCATTCGCCGGCTGGAACGCACCGGCGAAGTGCCGACGCTGTTGTTGCACGCCTGTTGCGCCCCCTGCAGCAGCTACACCATCGAGTATCTGTCGCAATATTTCAAAATTACGCTCTTTTACTACAATCCAAACATCGCACCCGACGAGGAATACCGCCACCGAGTCGAAGAAATCAAGCGGTTCGTGAAAGAATTCAAGACCAAACATCCGGTCACACTCATCGAGGGCGAATACGACCCGAAAAAGTTTTACGATGCCGTCCGTGGGCTGGAAAAAGAACCCGAAGGGGGCAAGCGCTGCCGCAAGTGTTTCGAGTTGCGTCTCGCCGAAGCGGCCCGCCTCGCACAAGAACTAAACGCCGACTACTTCACCACCACCCTCACCATCAGCCCCATGAAAGACGCACAGGTGCTAAACGAAGTGGTGCAGGAGCAGTGCGACATCTACGGCATCAAACGGCTCCCCAGCGATTTCAAGAAGAGGGGGGGGTACAAGCGTTCCATAGAACTTTCCGCCGAATACCATCTCTACCGCCAAAACTACTGCGGCTGCGTGTATTCCAAGCGGGAAAGCGGCGAGGGATAGGCGTTACCGCACAATCTTGTAGCGGGAACGCTTCAGGTCCTTGATAGAAGCCTTGTAGTTACCCGTGGCGGCGGTCTTGGCGAAATGTCCGAGACGTTCGGTGCCGTAGCCGGCGGTACGCTTTTCTGTACCCTTGGCGGCAAGTTCCACAGCCTTCTTCATCTGCGCCTGGGCGCCCTCAATTTCGTAATCGGGAACGATACCCACATCCTGGAACTGCTTCCAGTCCTTATCATAGGCATAGAGGGCGGTGACAATGGCAAGTCCCTTCAGATTCTTGGCAAAATCGGGGTATTCATCATCATCTTCAACTTCATCGCCCGTATAGATGACCCACTGGCCAATCTGCTTGCCGTATGTCAGTTTTCCTACGATGGGAGCCTTCTTGTTAGCGGCAAGTGCCGAAAGCATCAATTCAGCACAACTGGCCGACAATTCATCGGCAAGCATTACCACATAGCGGTCCTTTGCCGAGCCATCCTTGTCGGTGACGACCACATTCGTATCCAGCTTCTGGACATATTTCGTCTCGCCATCTTCAACAACAGAATCGGCATCGGCCTCTATGTCGATGGTGATCGTGTCGCCTTTAGACAGAAATTCCGCCGATGTCGCGTTGCAGTGGTCTGTATCGCCACCGCCATTATTGCGGAGGTCGATAATCACCGACTTCGAGTCCTTGGTCTTTTTAAGGGCCTCGGCAAACTCTTCTCTAGTTCCCCCGGCACCGACGGTCTTCTGGTCAAATTCCCTAATCCTTATGACAGGAATGGAATCTCCCCCTTCCGTCTTTTCGTAATGAATCGCAACAGTCGGCTGCTTGGCCACCGTGACTTTTACCGTAACCGTTGCCGCGTCTTCACCGCGCATGACTACCAGCATGGCATCGGAGGTATCCTTTGTCTCATCCATAGTAAGGCTCAACAAGCCCAGGCTAAATTTATCACCCACCCGAACGTCCTGCTCTTTCATCTCATCGCTAACATAAGTGACTTCACAAGTCACGTCCTCTTCACTTATCTCGGTTATCACATAGTCGATGCCCAGAATGACATATTCTTCTTCGGGTTCCATCAGTTCCGCTATAACCGCCGAGGCAAGGGTCGGGTCATAGTAGTGAGTGAAGGGGTCCTTCAACTTGTCATACATGTAGCAGACATCGTAATACTCCTTGGTGCACTGATCCTCGCCGCTGTTAGCGTTTACAGCATCCTTGGCAGTCCCCTTACCCACATAGTCTTTGACACTGGGGGCGAGATTGTCAATCGTATGGGCGTAGATGTAGCACAAATCCAGCATTTGGTAGTTGATGGATAGTTCCTCCATTACGGGATCCATCGACGAGCTCGACGGGGGGGCGCCTGCATTGGACGAAGAATCGTCCGAAGTGCAAGCCGAAATGACAGCAGCACTAAACAGCGCCAATGAAAGGGAGAACAACTTTTTCATACATAACCCCTGTTGTTAGTAGAAGTCTGTATACAAGATAGCAATAACACCCCAAAAAGCAATCTTTTGGGGCTTGAAATTGAACAATAAAGGGGTGAGATGAGCTAGAAGCTTCCGCCGAGATTTTCGAGGGAGTTGATAATCACAACGCAGTCCTTGGAAACGTTTTGCATTACAAAACGCATCATGTCCAGGGGAATCGCCACGCAGCCGCCCGTAAAGGGCTTGCGGTCGCTGAACACGTGCAAGAAAATCGCCGAGCCCCTGCCAGGTGTACCCTCGGCGTTGTAACTGATGTTCAGGCAATACTGGTAATGAATAGGGTAATCGGCGATGCGCTCGCTGTTTTCTTTGTCCAGGTCGGGAACATCCTTGAGGCTCACCAGTTCGTTATAATGCTTGCCTTCGCGCATGTCGCCAGACCAGTAGGTGTCGCCATCGGCCCTGGTGTATTCAAATGCGGTTCCCGGATCTTCGGAGTTTCCAAAGGCGCGATTGAACCTGAAGGTGCCCACGGGAGTCATGCCGTCGCCTTCCTTTGTCTTGCCTAGGCCGTTCTTGCCGATAAAACCGGGAGTGGACATAATCATCTGCCACTTGCCCGACTTGTCCTTGTTGTGCATCGAGATCCATGCCGTAGAGCCTTCGTAGGCAGCCACCACAAAGAGCTGCCTAGCCGTGTCCGCCTCGGGCAGTTTCGTCACCCATTCCGGAGACTCGCCGATGGAATTTGCATTAGCGGCTGGGTTCGGCTCTTGCACAACGGCATCGTTAGAAGACGAACTGTCCTCGGAACAGGCGGCAAAAAGGAATGTTGCCGAAAGCAACAAAAACGACAAGGAAAAAAGCTTTTTCATTTTAAACACCTTCGTAAATATTGCGACAGCTGATCCCAATCTACAATATACCTTCAGCATTCAATAACATCAAATATAATATTTTTGCACAAACAATAATTTTTAGTTATCATTCGCTCCGGTGTAATAAAAGACCACAAAAAAAAGATGGTCAAAAGACCATCTTTTTTCAAATCCAAGATTTGAAGAAGAAAAAAAATCTTCTGTGCTTGGAAAAAGAAGCGAGCAGGACCAGGAGCCGAGCCCCCGTAGCTAAAATGCAAAAAAGATGGCCGAAACCATCTTTTTTTTCAAATCCAAGATTTGAAGAAGAAACGGAATTGTCCGTTCAACCCAGCCGAAGCTAGAAGCGAGCAGAGCGAGGCCGCAGGACCGAAGCTGTACAAAGCGTACAGCGAGGGTCCGAGAACGAAGCTATGCAACGCTTATAGCAAGGCCTACTTCTTCAAATATTCATTGATGCCTGCGGCAGCGCGGCGCCCCTCCCCCATGGCGAGAATCACGGTTGCGGCTCCCAGCACGATGTCACCACCGGCATAGACCTTTTCCATGAAAGTCTTGTTGGCGGTTGCATCTTCGAGAAGGATGTGACCCTTCTTGTCGACGGAGAGTTCCGGCGTGGTGTTGCTGATAAGCGGGTTAGAACCGTTACCGATAGCAACGAGCACGGTGTCGCATTCGATTTCAAAGCTTGCGCCTTCGACCTTGACCGGACGCGGACGGCCCTTTTCATCGGGTTCACCCAGCTCGTACTTGTCGACGAGCATGCCGCGCACGTGGCCGGCTTCGTCGCCAAGAATCTTGGCCGGGTTCTGCAGAACGCAGAATTCAACACCCTCTTCCTGGGCATGGAGAACTTCTTCCTTACGGGCGGGGAGTTCGTTCATGCTGCGGCGGTAAACAATGCGGACCTTTTCGGCACCCAAGCGGAGAGCCATACGGGCAGCGTCCATAGCGACGTTACCGCCACCGAGAACCACCACGTTCTTGCCGGGCCACATCGGGGTATCGGCATGTTCCTTGTCGTAGGCGCGCATGAGGTTTGCGCGGGTCAGGTATTCGTTAGCGGCGAACACACCCACCAGGTTTTCGCCTTCGATGTTCATGAACAGCGGAAGACCGGCACCAGTACCGACGAACACGGCATCGAAACCGTCCTTTTCAATCAGGTCCTTGAGCTTGCGGGTACGGCCAATCACAAAGTTGGTCTCGAACTTCACGCCCATGGCAGCGAGAGATTCGATTTCGTTGTCCACGATCTTCTTGGGCAGACGGAATTCAGGAATGCCGTAGCGGACCACGCCACCGAGCTTGTGGAAGGCTTCGAAGATGGTCACGTCGTGACCTTCGCGGCGCACGTCGGCGGCAACCACCAGGCCGGCAGGACCAGAACCGATCACGGCAACCTTCTTGCCGGTAGCGGGCTTCACGGCCGGCACAGAAGCACCACCGTTGTTGCGTTCGTAGTCGGCAGCAAAGCGTTCCAGGCGGCCGATAGCCACAGCCTGGTTCACGTCCTTGTGCATCTTGCCCATGGTGCAGTTCATCTGGCACTGGCGTTCCTGCGGGCAAACACGGCCGCAGATTGCCGGGAGCAAGCTGGTTTCCTTAATCTTTGCAATAGCGGCCTTGAAGTCACCTTCGGCAATCTTTGCGATGAAGGCCGGAATGTCGATGTGCACCGGGCAGCTTTCGACGCAAGGCTGGTTCTTACAAGCGAGGCAGCGGTTAGCTTCCACAATAGCCTGAGCTTCGGTGTAACCCTGGGCCACTTCTTCCATCACGCGGGCGCGGTAGCTGGGTTCCAGCTGCGGCATGGGCTGAGCCGGAATAGCAGTCTTGTCCTTGGGCTTGAGCGGCTTCGGGAGGGCGTTAATCTTTTCAAGTTCCACCTTGGCGGCGGCGTCCAACTGTTCACGAGTCAAATGTTCAGACATTACTTGCTCTCCTTGGCCTTTGCGTCAGCCATCTTGTCAATGTTGCACTTGTGGCCGTCGTTTGCACCGAAGCGGTGCAAGGCTTCCTGTTCCTGGGGCTTGAAAGCGCCCATGCGCTGGAGCATGTTGTTCCAGTCCACTTCGTGGCCGTCGAATTCCGGGCCGTCAACGCAGACGAACTTGGTCTTGCCGCCGATAGTCACGCGGCAGCCACCGCACATGCCGGTCCCGTCCACCATGATGCTGTTGAGGCTCACGACAGTCTTCACGCCGTAGGGCTTGGTGGTGAGGGCGCAGAACTTCATCATAACCGGAGGACCGATGGCGAGCACCATGTCGGGCTTGCCCTTGGTGTCTTCGCAGAGTTCCTTCAGCGGTTCGGTCACGAGACCCTTGCGGCCGTAGGAGCCGTCGTCGGTCATGAAAATGATTTCGTCGGCGAGGGCGGTCATTTCTTCCTTCATGAGGAAGAGGCTCTCGTTACGAGCACCCATGATGATAGTGACCTTGTTGCCGGCCTTCTTCATGGCCTGGACAATCGGGTGCATCGGGGCAATGCCCACGCCACCGCACACGCAAACCACGTGGCCAAAATTCTCGATGTGGGTCGGGGAACCCAGCGGGCCCACGAGCACCGGGATATCGTCACCGACTTCGAACTTGGAAAGTTCGGTGGTGGTCTTACCGACGGTCTGGAAAATCAGGGTGATGGAGCCTTCAGTCGTGTCGGCATCGGCGATGGTGAGGGGCACGCGTTCGCCGTTGTCCTTGTTCGTCTGGAGGATGATGAACTGGCCGGCCTTACGCTCTTGGGCGATCAGCGGGGCCTCGACGCGGAATTGGAATACCGCAGGAGATAACTGTTTTTTAAAGAGAATTTTTGCCATAGTGGCAAAAAAAATAAAAAAAACAGCCCAATTAGTCAGCCATAGGGCCTATCAAGCACCCGGTTGGGCAATGAACAGAAACACCAAGATGCCAACCAAGAGGGCAAAACCCACCAAGAGCCGTCGTTTAAGACTCTTTTTCATTTCCTCACGAGAGGCCTTTCTTCGCCCCATGGAAAGCACAAAAAAGAAGAAGCCCCAGAAAATGCCGAGAAAGAGAATACCGTATGACATAAAAAGTGATTAGGGGTTAGGATCTAGGGGTTAGGATCTAGGATCTAGGATCTAGGATCTAGGATTTAGGGGTTAGGGGTTAGGATCTAGGGGCTAGAGAAAAACTTGACGCACGAAGTGCGTGATTCTTGTTCACTAAATCCTAATCTCTAGTCTCTAGCCCCCTCAACATTCTAAACCATAGACGTTTTAATAAAAAAGGGCATCCCTCACGGTGGAACACTCGAAGCTACTCATTCTGAAATGATAGCAGTGCCTTGGGGTTTTGTTTTTCGCGTCAAAGCGCGCCTAAACTGAATCTCAAGAGCCACGAGCTTTTATAATCTTGTTAGATCGGGCGTTAATCCGTGGGATGCCTATGCCCATAATATACCTAACTGCGATGCTAAAAACAAGTGTTTTTTTTAATATCTTAGAAAACCCCGAAATTTGTTCAAAAACGGGGTTTTCCGATTACTTCCAGTCTTCCGAAGAATCCTGACCCTCTTCCAGGAGGGACGAAAGTTCCTTCAGGCGCTGGTCCATCTGGTCCATCTGGACTTTTGCCTGACGGAGCATCTTGCGGACATCGAAAAGCTGCTGGCCCAAATCCAGCGCCAAGAGCGCCAGGCGTTTTGCATTTTCCAGGTTGTACTTGCCGAAGCTTTCGAAGCGTTCGTCAATAAAGCCAAGCACCTCCTGCAGGTCGCTATCGGAAAGGTCCGTGCGGATCTGCAGTTTTTCCTTGGCTACCGTTATGCTTACCGGTCTGTGTGTATTCAATTCTGCCATTATCGCATTCCTACGCCGAATGGATCATCGTCCATCAGCCATTTTAGCCGAAAAAATTTCCTTGCGAGCCCTCCCGACTCGCGAACAAATCATCGTCCTTTTCGTTGGCCCCGTGAATTTCCGGAAGCTCTTCTTCGTCGTCATCCCTGGACATGGTCATGTCCACGATAGGTCCGAGGCTCGGGTCTTCCACAAACTCGTCCTTCGGCTCCTCCGGGGCAGGTTCCTCAGCAGCAGGCTCTTCTTGTAACAGCGGGTCAGGCGACCATTCCGCCGCCTTTGCAGGTTCTTCGGCAACGGGCTCTTCGAAAGCAGGCTCTGCCGGAGCAGGTTCCACGACCGTTTCGTCAGCGACGGGTTCCTCTTGCGGAAGGTCGTCTGCGGGCATCTCGAAATCATCTGTCAGGGTAGCGGACGGTTCTTCTTGAGGGGGTTCATCGAAATTCAATTCCGTCTGCTCCTGGGCAGGTTCTTCAAAGGTGTCGTCGGCAGCAACCGCTGACGCAGCAACGGTCGCCGTGGCAATCGTTGCCGAAGGCGCCATCGGGGCACGGGGAGCCGTTCCTTCAACACCTTCCACGAACTGGTCCACGGGGAATTCTGCGCCCAGTTCCTTTTCAATGGTGGCCAGAAGCTGTTTGAACTTGTCCTGGATTTCGGCAATTTCTTCGGCCTGGTTCTGAATCGTTTCGTCTTTCTGGGCCAGTTCCTCGGCCTTCTTTGCAAGTTCGGCATCCTTGCCTGCAAGTTCCACAATCTTGGAAGAAAGCATCTGTTCCTTTTCGGCAAGTTCCTGCTTCACCATGGCGAGCTCTTCGGCATTTTTCGCAAGCAGGGTCGCCTTGTCCGCCAGTTCCACGTCTTTCTGGTTCAAGGACATGTCCCGCTCGTTGAGCATTTCGTCCTTGGCTACGAGCTGGCGGTTTTTTTCTTCGAGTTCCTCGGTTTTCTGGGCAAGGAGGGCCGTCTTTTCGGCCAGCTCGGCTTCTTTGCCCGCAAGGACCGTTTCTTTCTGGGAAAGGGCGCTTGCCTGGGTCGAAATCTGCTGTTCCTTGGCGGCAATGTCCGACTTTGCCTGTTCCAACTTCTGGGTCAGTTCCTGGAGGGCCAGTTCCTTCTTGTTCAGAGCCTCGGCCTGGACCGCCGCCTGGTTCGCCCTCACGTCGAGAGCCGCCTTGCATTCGGCCAAACTCGCATTGGCCGTCTGGAGCAGGGATTCCCTGTCTTGCAGGCCGGACTGGGCTTCGGCCAGCTGCACCTTTAAGCTTGAAACCTCTTGGCGCAGGCCACGTACCGTGGACAAGACGCCATCAACCTTTTGTGAAAGAACGTTCAGATTTTCCAGGTTCATTTTTTCTCCGTAAATCCAGGGGGAACATCCCCATAAAAAGATATATAAAAATTTGACAAAAGGACAATAAAAAAGCATTGTTTTTTGGGGATTTTCTATTTTCGGAGTAATGCTCCAATTCGGCGAACATATCGAACGGCGGCTCGCGGAACTGCCGGCACTCCCTGGCGTCTACATCATGAAGAACGCCCAGGGGAAAATCATCTACATCGGCAAGGCTAAGGTGCTCAAGAACCGGGTCCGGAGCTACTTTGACGGGTCCGACCACACGGGCCACCGGGCGGCCACACTGATGCTCCCCTACATCCGGGACATCGAATGGATTATTACCGAAAGCGAGTCCGAAGCGCTGATTCTGGAAGCGAACCTCATCCGCAAGCACACGCCCAAGTACAACGTGCTGCTGAAAGACGACAAGCATTTCCCCTACCTGGCCTTTTCGGTGAAAGAACCCTTCCCCAGGCTGTTCCTGACCCGCTCGGTCCACAAGGACGACAACCTGTACTACGGCCCCTTCATGGGGTCCCGCATGATAGACCAGCTGATCGACCTCTCGGCGAGGCTGTTCCACATCCGGGAATGCAAGCTGAAACTGCCTCTCGCCAAGCCCCAGCGCCCCTGCCTGAACTACCACATCGGGCGCTGCGACGCTCCCTGTGCAGGACTCATTTCCGAAGAAGCCTACCGTGAAAAGGTGGAGCAGGCAAAGCTCTTGCTCGAAGGCAAGCGGGACGACCTTTTGGAACGCTGGCAGCGTGAAATGGAAGAGGCCAGCGCGAATCTGGACTTTGAGACGGCGGGCAAGCGGCGGGACGCCATCCAGGCTCTGCAGGCCACGGGAATCCACCAAAAGACAGACGTCAGCGACCCGAACCTTTCGCTGGACATCTTGACGCTCCGACGGAACGGGACCATGGCCGCCGCGGTCATTTTCGAATACCGGAACGGGGTCCTCCGGGGGCGCAGGCACTACCGGCTGGAATGCAAGCTGGAAGACGACGCCACCGAAATTTTCCGCCAGATGGTGTTGCCCTGGTACATGGACGTGCCCATGATTCCCGCCGAAATCGCCACCGACATCGACCTTCCCGAAGATGCGGAACTGCTCCAGCAGACGCTTTCCGAAAAGGCCGGGCGGAAGGTGCGGTTCACCAACCCCCAGCGGGGCGAAAAAGTGGGATTCCTGAAATTGGCAGGCGCCAACGCCGACATGATTCTGGTGGAAATGCGCTCCGAAGTGCAAAAATACAGCGAAATCGACCAAAGCGTCTTTGAGCTGCAAAAAGTTCTGGGCCTCAAAAAGACTCCCTTCCGTATCGAGTGCGTCGACATCTCGCACCTGAGCGGCACCAACACCGTGGCAAGTCTCGTGGCCTTCAAGAACGGCAAGCCCGACAAGAGCAACTACCGCAAGTTTATCATCAAGACGGTTACCGGTGTCGATGATTTCGCCAGCATGCGGGAGGTCATGACCCGCCGTATCCGCAGGCTCGAAGACGAAGGCACGCCTATGCCCGACCTGTGGGTCTGCGACGGCGGCAAGGGCCAAGTAGATGCCACTATGCAGATTCTAAAGGAACTGGGTCACGACCAGGATTTACCGCTTATCGGCCTTGCCAAACGGCTAGAAGAAATCGTGTTTCCCGACGACCGCAAGAGCATCGTGCTGCACCGTACCAGCCCCGCGTTAAAGCTATTGCAGAACGCCCGCGACGAGGCCCACCGTTTTGCCATTACCTACCAGCGGAGCAAGCGCAAGAAAGACCTGGAAGTGGAATGGCTCAAGATGCCCGGCGTAGGCCACGAGACCCGGGTAAAAATTCTTTCCAAGTACAAGAGCGCCGAAGCCTTTATGGAAGCACCTCTAGAAGATATCGAAATCTTGCTGGGCAAGGTGCGGGGGAACAAGGTCCGGGAGCAGGTGGCGAAATACGTGACCGATTTTATTAAGGTCGACTAGTGCCTAAAGTTCAACGAGAATACCCGCCTGAACGTAGAGATAACCCTTGCCTGTATGATCCAGGAATTCATAACCGCTCATGACAAGAATAGAGGAGTAATCCCCGTTCTTGATGTCAAGGCCACCGCCCACTTTCCAGAAAAGCTGGTGGTCGCTCCCGATCAGGTAGCCTAAATCGCCCGTGGCAACCGGTAAAATTTGACTTCCGATAGGCAGGCGCACCCAGAGTGCTCCGCTCACAGGCACCAGACCCACGTTGTCAATTTCCTGATAGCCGCTGCCTACACCCACAAATAACATCTGGTCAATGCGATACCACAGGTGACCATAAATATTCAGGTTGAACTTGAAAAGTTCACTTGTATGATTAACCACACCCGCCTGTACATCCATGGTAAAGGCATTTGCAGGCACAACTGCAATTGCAAACACGAACAAGAAAGCGGCCAGGATTTTTTTCATATTGCGGATACTCTAACCCAAATATAACCATTAGTCCAAGGTTCACTCATCAGAGCGGGCTTCACGAACCCAACCACCTGACTTTTCCTTGCCAAAAGACATAAAAAATCCCTTTAGTATCGCCATGTTCATTGACAAAAAGTAATAGGCGCCAGGAACGACCTTTGCCACTCCCAGTAATAAAATGGCAAGCATAGCCACCAAGAAGACACGGTATAGATTACTGTCCCATGCCAAGGGTATGTTGACTAAAAGCAGCAAAATCAAGATATGCGGAGAAAACCACCTCAAAATCTTGTGAGAAAAGAAAAGGTAGCAGCACAAAGGCCTAAAAGGATTGAGAAGAGGGATGTATGACAACAAGTAATTAAAGTTGGCCCTTCCAATACGGACCTTCCGCCGGAATTCACCCGTCGTTTCCTTGGAGGTCTGTTCCGTTCCAATAGCACTAGAAACAAAAGTACAGTAATAACCCTTCTGCAATATTTTTGTCGTCACAAAAAAGTCATCCATGACGCTTTTCTTGGTCGGCAAATCCGTATAGAGCTCTTTGCGTATCGCATAGAGCGCCCCGTTACCTCCAACGAGGAGGTCCATCATCCCTTCAAACTTCTTTATTTCGGATTCCAAGTCCCAATATGCACTTTCCCCACGACCCAATTCCGAGCCGCTCTTATCCGTCAAAATCAAATGCCCGCAAGCACAGCCAATCTTTTCATCCCTAAAGGTCGCCACAAGTTTTCGGATGACATTGGGAAACATCATTGTATTTGCGTCGCAAAAAAGAAGGATCTCACCCGTCGCCTTTTTATGCAGACGATTTAGCATAGCCGCCTTACCTGCGTTCTTGGGGGCCTTGACAAGGGTGATGCCCTGGTCCTTGTATCGTTCTACGATTTCGGCAGTCCTGTCGGCGGAGCCATCGTCACCAATAAGGATTTCCAGTTTTTCCTTGGGATAATCCAGTTCCAGCAGGTTCTGGATTTTGCGCTCTATGACGGCTTCTTCGTTGTAGGCCGAAATCAAGATGGAAACAGTGGGCAGATTTTCTCCATTGCCAACCTTGCCACCTTTCCGCTTGAATATCTCGCTGACAAAAGGGAGGGTAATGGGGAACAGCACATAACAATGAACTACCAGGAACAGTAGAACCCAAAAAGCTATCTGCAAGTAGAAAAGAACCTGTTCGTTCATCGTTCAATCCATTCTTTTTCTTTTTCCAGGAACTTGTCCAACAGCATCTGCATCTCTTGTGGCGACATGGAGTCTGCCACGGTCAATATAGAAAGACCTTTGGGGGCAATCAGAACAAATGACGGGAGAACGTTCAGTTCCCACACTTCGGAGAAGCATTTTTTTGCGGAGGCCTTTTTCCCGTCGCAGACAATGGGCGATTCGGAATCCACATCCAGCTTGACGGGGTAAAACTTCTTGTTCAGAATGGAGGCCACCGTGGGGTTCATATAGACATTTTTGTCCATCACCCGGCAGGGAATGCACCAGTCGGCGTACATGTCCACGAAGATAAGTTTGGGTTCGGTCTTTGCCTTTTCAAGAGCGGTGCTGTAATCCATCCACTGGACTAGGGATTGGGGGATAACCGGTGCCTTTCCGGAGTTTGGTGCTGCAAAAACAACACCCGACAAAAAGACGACATAGAAAATGATACCGGCAAGGGGGCGAAACATGGGCTAGTCCTCCCCCCGCCTGCGTGCTGGCGCTGCCTTGTTCTGCTCGATTAGCGTGTCCAGCCGGTCAATGACCGCTTTCTGGAACGGTACCCACATGTCCCTGTCGTCGAGGATGGCGTTCGCCTTCTTGAGGAATTGATCCCTGCTGTAGCCTGCCGAATCCAGGATTACCTTGCGCTTGATTCGGGCTGTGGGGGAATCCTTGCCGTACATCTGTTCGACAATCAGCAGTTCGGTGTAGGTGTTCACGAATTTCTGGTCAACAGAAGGGGCTTTCTTGTCGCAGCCCGACTGCAGGCACAATAGGGCCGCAAGTCCAAGAATCATCAAGAAGCGCCAGGCGACGCCTTTTGAGTTTTTGATAATTCGTGGTTGAACGTCGGTCATGACGGTTTTCAGGTTTCGCTTTCCAGGGCGTTTTCGAAAAGGCCTTCTACATATTCGGCCTTGCTGAAAGGCACCAGCTGGTCGATGCGTTCGCCCATGCCAATCCAGCGGATGGGAATCTGCAAGGAGCTTGCGATGGAAAGCACTGCTCCGCCGCGGGCCGTGCCATCCAGCTTGGTGACCACCAGGCCCGTAAGGGGGAAACTCTGGTTGAAAATCTTGGTCTGGTTGATGGTGTTCTGACCGGTGTTGCCGTCAATGACCAGCCACATGTCGTGAGGCATGTCGGGGCTTACCTTCTTGATGACGCGGACTATCTTCTTAAGTTCTTCCATCAGGTAGTCCTTGTTGTGCAGACGGCCGGCGGTATCGATAAGCACCACGTCGCAGCCGCGGGCCACGGCCGCATTGCAAGCATCGAACGCCACAGCTGCAGGGTCGGAACCTTCTTGATGCTTCACGAATTCGGCGCCGCTACGTTCGGCCCAGGTTTCCAGCTGGTCGATGGCTGCCGCACGGAAGGTATCGCAGGCGGCGATCATCACCTTCTTGCCTTCGTCCTTGAGTCGGGCCGCCAGTTTCCCGATGGTGGTAGTCTTGCCGGCACCGTTTACACCGATGACCAGCACCACATGGGGCTTGCCCTTGAGTTCAAACGGGGGCGGATCTTTCAAGAGGCGCTCCGCCTCGCTCCGCATAATGTCAAGAACCTGCTCTGTGGTCAGTGACTTGCCGAGAGCCTGTTCGCGCAAGGCGTCGGTCAACAGGAATGCAGCTTCGACACCCACGTCGGCCTTGATGAGGTGTTCCTCCAGCTCTTCCAGGGTTTCGTCGGTAATTTTGCCGGCACCTACAATACCCTTGAGCTCGCCCATGAGGGCGTCACGGGTCTTGGCAAGTCCGCTCTTGATGGCAGAAAAAAGTCCCATTATACCAGGCTCTCGACCTTATCGACCAGACCGTAGGCCTTGGCCTCTTCGGCGCTCATGAAGTTGTCGCGTTCGGTGTCCTTGTCGATTTCTTCGATGCTATGGCCCGAGGTTTCGGCAAGAATCTTGCCCGTGATGTTACGGATGCGGAGCATTTCTTCGGCCTGGATCTGGATATCGCTGGCAGGTGCCACGATTTCGCCGTGAATCAGGGGCTGGTGGATCATGATACGGGCGTTGGGCCAGGCGTAGCGTTTGCCTTTGGCACCGGAGGTGAGGAGGACAGCCCCCATGGAGGCGGCCTGACCACAGCAGACGGTAACCACGTCGCTCTTGATGGCGTTCATGCAGTCGTAAATGGCAAGACCGCTAGAAATCACTCCGCCCGGGCTGTTGATAAAGAACACGATGTCTTCGTGGTTCAGGGAATCCAGGTACAGGAGCTGCTTGACGATGCGTTCGGCGCTTTCGTCATCCACTCCGCCCCACAAAAAAATCCTGCGCTTGGAGGCGAGGAACTCCTCGGCCTTTTTCATCATTTCGGGGGTCTGGTTTTCTTTCTTTTCGCTACAATCGGCCATAATGAATCCTTTCTGTTCAAGTATAATTTAGAAATTATTCAACACTGAATTATCGCCATTTCCTTGCAAAATGTAAAGATTCCTATATTTGGCCCATGCCCGCGTGCAACGATAAAATTTTGGTAGGCCTTGTCAGTCCCGAAGTCCTCTCCGCCATAGAGTCGGACTCCATGCACCCCGTGTTTCTGGACCTGCAGGCCTGTTCGGCGCTAGAAATCCGGTATGACTTTTTCGAAGAGTCCCTCTGGCCCGCCCTTTCGGCGCGGGTCCGGAAGGTGGCGCCCCACGCCATGCAGATAGGCACCATCCGCCTCAAGCGGGATGGCGGGGCCTTTCAAGATTCCCGTGCCGGAGACCGCCTACCCCTGTGGAAAAACATTCTGGAAGCGGAGCAGGTGCCGGGCTGGCTGGACCTGGAGCAGGACTGCCTCTACGACTACGAAAAGCTGTCCGCCCTGGCCGACCGTCGGAATGTAAAAATCCTTATCTCTCAGCACAATTTTTCCCGCACGCCTACGGACATGGAACTACGGGACTATGCCCGAGACGTTTCCCGCCTGGGGGCCGAAGGCCTGAAAATTGCCGCCATGTGCAATTCCGAAGAGGACTGCGACCGTCTGTACAGGTTCACGCAGAAATTTTCCGGAGACTTTGAACTTTTTGCCGCCTTCGGCATGGGGGATCTCGGTCGGGTAAGCCGAATCTGGTCCTTGAAAGAAGGGGCAAACCTGACCTACGGGGCTATCGGTCATGTGGCTGCCCCCGGTCAAATCCAGGTGCCGGTGATGGCGGAAGCCCTTGAAAAACTGTCGGATTTCCATTCCAAATTTGAAATTTCCGCTTTTTTGAGCGAAAAATGACGGTTTTCCTTTTTTTATCCTTATTTTTTGGCAAAAAGGCCTTAAATTTTCTAAATATCTATCTTATAGATAGAGGATAACGATATGCGTCTTTCTGAACGGTTTGTAGATAATTGCATTTTGATCAATTCTCCTTGCGAAACCAAGGAGGCCATTCTGAACGAACTGGTGGATACACTTTGCAGCGCCTATAAGCTGGAACATCGCGACGAGATTTTTGAGGCCGTCTGGAACCGCGAAAAGACCCGTTCCACCGGTATCGGTTGCGGCCTGGCCGTGCCCCACGCCAAGATTGACTACGTGGACCGCATGTGCATGGTGGCCGCCACTGTCGAAAAGGGCCTGGATTTCGAGTCCTTCGACGGCGAACCCGTTTATTTGCTGATTCTCATCGTAAGTCCCGGAAACACTGTCGGACCGCACCTCAAGGCCCTGTCTTCGGTGAGCCGCCTCTTGGCCGACGGCAACGTCCGCAAGGAGCTGATTGCCGCCAAGACTCCGGCGGAGTTCCTGACCATCCTCAAGGGCGCCGAGGATAAGTATTTGTAAGGGGTTAGGGTCTAGGATCTAGGATCTAGGGGCTAGGGGCTAGGGAAAAGTTTGAAGCACGAAGTGCGTGTTTTTAAATCCCTAAATCCTAGTCTCTAATCTCTAACCCCTCCTCATCCCTTGACAACCTCCTGTCCCTTTTATATATTTGCACCCACCTCGGACGGTTAGCTCAGTTGGTTTAGAGCGCTGCTTTCACACGGCAGAGGTCACTGGTTCAAATCCAGTACCGTCCACTCGAAAGGTCCTGCTTCGGCAGGGCCTTTTTGTTTTTGTCCGAGGCATTTTTGACCGCGGGACAACCGTGGGGCACAAGAGGCGCCGCCTAGACCTGCCCGAAGAACAAGTCCGAAAGGGCTGCGCGGAACTGGTTGATGCGGTCGGCGCTGGGTTCCCGGTGTGGCCAGGTGAAGTTGCTGAGAAGGACTGCTGCCGCTCCCTTTTCGGGGTCGGCCACGATGCTAGCCCCGGTAAAACCGGTTTTTCCGAAAGTGCGGGGGGAGCGGCGGCTCCCCATAAACCGTTCGGCGTTCAGTTCCCACCCCAGGGCCGTTTCGGCTTCAACTTCCGGGGCGAAGGCGTTGTGGCTTACCAGGTCAAGAAGTCCGGCCGGAGCCACGGTCTTGCCTTCGAAGACGCCGTCGTTTAAGACCATCTGCACAAAGCGGAGCAGGTCGGGCACGGTGCTGAACATGCCGGCAGAACCTACGGGGAAAAGTTTCCGCAAAACCCAGGCGCTTTCGTCGTGAATTTCCCCCTGGATGGTGCGGCCCCGGAATTCGCATTCTTCCGTGGGCATAATCTGCTCCCTGGGAAACCGGTCCAGCGGGTCCCAGCCGGAGCGCTCCATCTGTAGCGGCTCGAAGAAGGTCTCTTGCCCCAGCTGCTGCAGGGACTTTCCGGTGAGGCGGTTCAGCACGATTCCCAGCAGCACGCTGGGCGGGTTTCCGTAGTTGAAGGCCTTGCCCGGCGGAATCTGAAACTGGTAGGTGAACAGGGCCTCCAGAATCTTTTCGGGCGGAAGCGTCCGGAGGGTCTTCATGGGTACGCGGTAGTCCAGGCTGTGGGTCAGCAGGTGGAAAATCCGGATGTCGTCCCGGTAATTGGTGTGCAGCTCCGGAATGAAATCTATGACCTTGGCGTCAACATCCAGTTCGCCCCGCAGAATGCTGCACAGGGCAAGAGTCGAGGTGGGGCAGACCTTGGTGAGGGAGGCGATGTCGAAGAGGGTGTCTTCGGCAGTGTCCAGCGCAACGACGTGCCGCGAACCGTCGGGCAGTACAAAGCCTGCCACGGCCTTGCTAAAGACGCCCTGGGCTTTGCCCTGGGTGAGCAGTTCCTGGATGGTCGCTTTGTTGAACATGTTCCTTCTCCCCCCTTTGTCATCCTGAGCCCTGGAGCCGCAGGCGATAGGGCGAAGGATCCAGACACGAATTTTATACCATCAACTGACGGCCAAGAACTTGTGTCCTGGATGCTTCGTCGCGCAGCTCCTCGGCATGACGTAAGGAAACGTCATTACAAATCAATAACCCTGTCGTTCTGCAAAAGTTGCTCGAAGGTCTGCCTTTCGCGGATGACCTTGAGTTCGCCGTTCGTGTACATGGTCTCGGCGGCGTAGCGGCGGCTGTTGTAGTTGCTGCTCATGGCGGCACCATAGGCGCCTGCGTCATGGAGTATCAGCAAGTCGCCGACCTTTGCCTTCGGGAGCTTGCGGGTCACCACGAATCCGCCTTCTTCCTGGGTGAACACGTCGCCGGATTCGCAGAGCGGGCCTGCCACGACGGCATCGACCATCTCGTTCATCTCGCGACCGTCCCGGGCGATGATGGAAATGCCGTGATAGCTGCCGTAGAAGCTCGGGCGCACCAGGTCGGTAAAGCCCGCGTCAAGCAGGTAGAACAGGTTGTCGCCCTGCTTCTTGACGGCGCGGATTTCGGCCATCAGGTAACCGCTCTCGGCCACCAGGTAACGACCCGGTTCCACCTCCAGGTGAACCTCGTGGCCGATGCTCTGCTGGATGTTCTTGCGGGCCTTGTCCCACAAATCGTAGTAGGCCTGCATGTCGATGCGGTTGCCCTTGTCTTCTTCGTGGTAGGGAATCGGGAGGCCGCCCCCTGCACTGATGGTGCGGAGGTGAGAGCCCAGGCGGCGGCTAGCGTCCACCATGGCGTCGCAAACCTGCGAGAGGTGCTCGAAGTCGGAGCCGGAACCGATGTGCATATGAAGTCCCGTAATCCACATGCCGTTTGCCTGCGCCAGCTTGACGCAGTCCTTAATCTGCTCGTGCCACACGCCGTGCTTGCTGAGCGGGCCGCCGGTATTCACCTTGCTGGAATGTCCGTGACCAAAGCCCGGATTCACGCGGAGCGTCAGTTCCGACTTCACGCCGAAATCGGCCAGCTGCTGAATCATGTCGGGCGAACCCACGTTCACCGCGATGTCGTACTTCTTCACGAGTTCAAGCGCGTCGCGGTCGAAGATATCTGCGGTGTAGACGATTTCGGGGGCCTTGCCCTTCTGTTGGCCGCCCTTGAAACCCGCTTTCAACGCGCGCACGATTTCGCCTGCAGAGACTGCATCCACCACGCCACCGAGCTTGCGCACCAGCGCTACGATGGAGAGGTTCGGGCATGCCTTCTGGGCAAAACGCACGGTGTCGAAAACCTGGACCTCTTTCACGCGCTTTTCAATCGTCGCGCGGTCATAGAGCCAGAGGGGGGTGCCGTACTGTTCGGCAGCCTTTACAAAAACGTCTTGAGGGATGGAATAGTTCATGGGGGGAAAGATAGAAAATAGTGGTTAGGACCGAAGGTCCGTGGTTAGTGGTTAGGATCTTGGATTTAGTGAGGCTAGTCTCAAGAGTGTCATCCTGAGTCCGCAGGGCGAAGGATCCAGACCTGAATGATTTGCGACCCTGCGGCCTCTTTTACACAAAATGAAAAACGCCTTGCTGGCATTAGAAGGGGGAGACCTCCCCCCCCTCAACACAAAAGAAGGGACATCCTTGCGGATGTCCCTGGTGTTTAAGGAGCACAATGAAGAATCGTTACAATCGCCGAGTTAGTCCACGGTCAACTTGCGTGCGGAGGCCTGCTGCTTCTTGGCTAGCGAGAAGGTCAACACGCCGTTTTCCAACGAGACCTTGATGTTCTCGGGGTCAATATCGTCGGCCAGGCGGAAGCTCCGTTCGTAGGTGTACTTGCTATCCTTGCGGGCGCGGGTGGCCTTGACGGTGATGATGTTCTTTTCTACCTGCACGTCCAGGTCTTCTTTCTTGACGCCCGGCAATTCCACCTCTAGCACAAAGCCGTTGTCCACTTCGTAGTAGTCGGCCTTGGGAGTGTAGGCGCATTCGCCCTGAGCGTTGCAGGCGTTAAGGTTGTCAAGGAAGTTCTGGATACCATAGAAAGCGGAAGGAAGAATCTGAGTATTGATCATAATTTTAACCTCACTGGTTGTGGGTCCTTGGCCTTGGCGGTTTGCCTTGGCCGGGGACCCGGTTTTTTGTTTTCACACTCCTATTTGCAAAGGCCGTGCCAATTTTTGCAGAGGGCGGCACTCATTCGGAAAAAAATGCCAAGAAACGGCAAAAAATGGCGTTTTTGGGGTAAAAATGGGAGATCCCCGCCTTCGCGGGGATGACAAATGAAGGTTGCGGGGATGACAAAGCGGACCTCCCTTTCAATAAGAAACGCCCCTGTTTCAGGTAAGAAACAGGGGGACGTTTTGTTTTTAAGCGTTGCTTATTAGTCCAGCAGGCCCTGGTACAGGTCCAAGAGCTTGCGGGAAAGCAAACTGGTATATTTCGCGTTGTTCAGGGCGACCTGCGCCGATTCCAGGCTGTTTTTCTGGTTCAGGTAATCGGTATAGGTCAGCGCCCCCAGCCTGCGCTGCTCTTCGGCCACCTTCAGGGCCTCCTGCTCGGCAGCCACCTGCAAGACGGCAGCTTTCCACTGCAAATCGGCGCTGAGGGCATTCAGGTAGAGCTTCTCGATGCTGTTTTCCAAATTCTTTGCCGTCTCCTGCAGGCCAACCTGGGTCTCCGCCTCGTTCACCTGGGCCAGCAGCACCTTGTTGGCGGTAGCCCCCGCGTCAATGATGGGTATGCTGATCCCGAGAGTCAAGGAATTCTGCCAGCCGTACTTGAGCTGGTTCTTGTAGCCCTTGGATTCCCAGGCTTGCAAGCCTGTGCTGGAATTTGCCCCCAGGGTCACGGAGATAGAGCTGGTCTTGCCCGCCACCTTGGTGTTCTTCTGGGCGGCCTTCACAGAAATACTGTCGGACTTGAGTCCCGGATGTGCGGCCCTGATGCGGGCCTGCAGCTCGCCGTATTCCGGCAGGGGCGGCAAGGAATCCGGATTGTTCATGCTGATTTCGGGAGCGGACACGTCGAACTCTTCGGTCTCGGGCAGTTCCAGCAGCTGCCGGAGCGTGGTCCTTGCGGTAGAGACCTTCAGTTCGGCCGTAATCTTTGCCGCCTGTTTCTGGAGCACGCTGGCCTCGGACTGGGTCAAGTCCTTCTTGGTCACGGAACCTACCCCGTAGAGGTTCGTAAAGTATTCGAATTCCGCCTGGGCCACCTCTACCGCGTAGTCCGCCGTCCGCAAGTTTTCCCTGGCCAAAAGCAGGCTCATGTAGGCGTTCAGCACGTTTTCTTGTACGGTGCGTTTGGTCTGCAGGGTAGAAAGTTCCGCCGCCTCACGGCTCAGTTCCTTGGCCTCTACGTTCAGGCTGGTGGCGCCACCGTCCCACAGGGTCACGGAACCGTTCAAACCCAGGTTCAGGCGGTAATGGTCTTCTTGGTCTACAAAGGGGTGGTCGTAAAGGGTATTCTGGATACTGGCCGAAACCGTGGGGTAATGCCCGATTTTTGCCTGCTTGACATTTACCTGAGCCTGCTGCTCCCGAAGCTTGGCAGTCTCCAGCGAAAGGCTCTTTTCGGCCGCCTGCTTGAGGCAGGCTTCCAAAGTCCAAGACGTACCGGCATGCAAAAATGTCGCTGCCGCTAGAATCCCAAACAAGGAGGCTTTCGTAATATTCATGACCTTTAGATGCTTTTTAAGGGCAGTGGGTTGCTCTTACACAGAAACTTTCTTCACGAACTCGCGGCAGGTGGACTCGGGGTCGGCGGTGCCGAAGATGGCGCTGCCCACCACGAACACGTTGGCGCCCGCTTCCTTGCAGGCGAGAATGTTGTCCAGCTTTACGCCGCCGTCAATCTGGATATCCAGTTCGGGTTTCAGCTGGCGCAGTTCGCGGATCTTGTCCAGGCAATAGGGAATCAGGCTCTGGCCACCAAAGCCGGGGTTCACCGACATGATGAGCACCATATCCACGATGTCCAGCACCCACTTGATGCTTTCCAGGGGAGTTGCCGGGTTGATGGCCACGGCGGGCTTTACGCCCAGTTCCTTTATCTGGTGCAGCAGACGGTCCAGGTGGTTGGTGGTCTCGGCGTGCACGCTGATGATGCTTGCCCCTGCCTTCGCAAATTCGCCCACGTACTTTTCGGGATTCTCGATCATCAGGTGGCAATCCAGCGGGAGCTTGGTTCCCTTACCCACGCAGGCCGAAATGCCCGGACCAAAGCTGATGTTGGGCACAAAGTGTCCGTCCATGATGTCCAGGTGCACAAGGCCCGCGCCGCCGTTCTCGATGGCGTTCAGGCCCTTGCCCAGTTCCAAAAAGTTCGCGTTCAACACGCTGGGAGCGATAATTTGCTTTAGACTCATGCCCCAAATATAGGAAAAAGCCCGCGCATTTACTCCCCAAAAGAAAACCCCGGGCCTGATTTCTCAAGTCCGGGGCTTTCAGCGGGAAGGGCGAGATTCGAACTCGCGATAGGATTAAGTCCTATACGTCCTTAGCAGGGACGCGCCTTCGGCCAGCTCGGCCACCTTCCCATCTTGGGGACTCCAATTTTACATAAAATTCCGCAGTTTTTCAAGGGTGAATGCCCAAAATTGCCCAAAAAAGCCCGCCAAAAAAGCTAAATTGCGGCTATAATGATGCGGCTTCTAATAAAATTACTCAAGATTATGGCGGCATTTGCCCTGGTGGGCCTCATCTGCTGCATCCCCCTCTACATTGTCGTTTTCAAGATTCTGCCCGAAAAGGACCCCGACAACCAGTTCAACCGCAAGATTATCCTGCAGGTGCTCTCCGGCGAGACCCGCGTGTTCTACCGCGACGGGGACAATCTCCTGGGAGCATTTTTCGATGCCAACCACCGCGTGTATGTGCCCTACGGCGACATTCCCGTGAACATCGTGAACGCCCTGGTGGCCGCCGAAGACGCGGGCTACTGGAACCACAACGGGTTCAGCCTGTACGGCTTTACCCGCGCCATGGTCTCGAACCTGAAAAGCGGGCACATGCGGCAGGGCGGCTCCACCCTCACCCAGCAGGCGGTCAAGAACATCTTTGGCCGCGAGGAACGTTCTGTCAAGGAAAAGGGCAAGGAGCTGATCAACGCGCTCCGCATGGAAAAGCACTTTTCCAAGGAAGAAATCCTGGAGTTCTACCTGAACCAGTTCCACGTTTCGGGCACGGGCAAGGGTGTGGCCATTGCGGCTCAGTATTTCTTCAACAAGGAACTGAAGGACCTGACCCTGGCCGAATGCGCCTTTATTGCAGGCTCCGTGAAGGGCCCCTTCAACTACGACCCCTTTATCCAGCGCAACAAGGAACGCCGTGACCGGGCTATCGCCCGGGGTGCAGAACGCCTGCAATACGTGCTTTCTCGCATGGTAGAAGAAGGCTACATCGAGCAAGAGGACATGGACAAGGCCCTCGCGAGTCCGCTGGAATTCAACCACGGGAATTTCCGCTTCAGCATGAGCACCACGCTGGAGCGGCTGGAAGAACGCCTGGACAGCGAATATTTCAAGGAACTTTTCGAGGGCGAAGGAATCGACGACTGGCGCAAGGCCCAGCTGGAAATCGTGACCACGCTGGATGCTCGGAGTCAGGATGCGGCAAAGCGTGCCCTGCAGAACAATATCAGCAACCTCCAGATGCAGTTGGGCGGGTTCGTGCTCCCCAAGGCCCAGTTTGCAAACCGCGCCCAGAGTGCCCGCAAGGGCGATTACCTTTACGGTGCTGTAGATAGTGTTTTCTACGACGACAAGGGCAAGCTGAAATCCTTGAAGCTGGACTTTGGCCAGCTGAAGGGTGTCGTCACGGAGGCCGCGGTCAAGGAATTTGCAGCCCAGGTGGGCGGCGACGTGAACAAGATTCTCGCCTCCCAGCTGAAACCGGGAGCCATCCTTCTGGTGAGCGTGCTGGACGAAAACAAGATCGAGGGCTACGCCCCCTGCAAGATCGAGACGGAACCGGTGCTGCAGGGCGGTCTCGTGGCTATCCAGAACGGCATGGTGCTTGCAAGCCAGGGCGGTTTCCACAACACGGGTTATGACCGTAGCTTCAAGGCGGTTCGTCAGCTTGGTTCTAGCTGGAAACCCCTGCTCTATGCGCTGGCCCTGCAACACCACTGGAACTACATGGACGAGCTGGAAAACGAGTTCAACGTGTTCCAGTACGTGAACCAGTTCTATTTCCCGCGGCCTGACCACAAGAACAAGGGTGACGTGGTGACCATCGCCTGGGCCACCACCCGTTCCGAAAACATCGCCAGCATTTGGTTGTTGGAACACTTGCTAGACAAACTGGACAGTAACGAGTTTGCCGAGGTGGCGGCCCAGAACGGCTTTGCCCAAGATGCCGACGAAGAACGCAAGGAATATTTCGAGCGGCTTCGTGACAAGTTCGGCCTTACCCTGAAAGAAGAATCCAAGCGGGAAATCGAGTTTACCCGCGCCCGCGATGCTCTTGCAGAGCGCTACAGGCTAGAGGGCAAGTCCGCCCGCGCCCGCGCGGTGCTGAACCTGCGCTACGGAACGTTCACGGATGTAGGCGTCAAGCAGGCCAAGAAAGACGAGACTCTCATCAGGTACCTGAACCACAACTACAAGAACTACGCTGAAATTTTGCGTGCCCGCGAAGCCAAGAGCCTGGACCCCGATGTAGAAGCCACGCTTCCGCCCATGGATTCGGTGACGCTTTTCCCCAATTTCAGCCTGGCCGATTTCAAGCGGCTCACCACCATGATGGAGCCCGTAGATTCCGAAAAGGACTACCTGGAAATGAGTCAGCTCCGCTACTGGCCCGATTTCCGCAGGGCGCTCTCCATGGCGGAATACGCCCGCTTCGCAAACGAAATCGGCATCCATCAGAAACTGCAAAAAGTGTTCAGCATGCCCCTGGGCGTAAACGAGATTACCCTTGGCGAAATCACCACGGCCTACCAGACCTTGCTCACCGGGAAGGTTTACAAGTGCCTGGATGCCGACTGGGCCGACCCCTGCTTTATCAAGGAAATCAAGAACCGTGACGGTCGCGTGATTTTCAGGAACGAGGTAGAAACCAAGCAGGTACTTTCCGATACGGTCACGTCCCAGATGGCGGTGATGCTTCGCTCCGTGTTCACCAACGGTACGGCCAGGAGCCAGGTGGCAAACCTTTCTGTTTCAAGCGAAGACCGTTCCACTACGCTTCGTTTCCCGGTGATGGGCAAGACGGGTACCACCAACGATTACCGCAACGTAGCCTTCATGGGAGCGCTCCCCACTTACGTGGCCGAACAGAACGGCATTGCGCTAGATTCCGTAGTGGCTATCGGAAGCTACGTGGGCTTTGACGACAACAAACCGCTAAAATCGGGCCGCACCCGCATCGCAGGTGCATCGGGCGGTCTGCCTCAATGGGCGGCCTTCGCCAAAGAAGAAATCGACATTCAGGGCATTCCCGAACACATCGACTTCTTCGACATTTCCATGCTGGCCACGGGCGAAGTCCCGCTGGTGCTGCCTAACGAGCGGGGCGAGCTGAAGGTGGACCCCATGACGGGCTTTGTCCTTCCGGAATCCGAAGCTTCTGCAGGCCGCTCCCTCCCGTGGCTGGAGGTTCCGGGTTTCAGGGCCGCCGTTGCCGAAGCCGCCACAGACAGCACTGCCTCTGCAGAGGCTGCACCCGCGCCGGAGCTTTCCATCGTCCCCGTCGAAGACGGCGAGGCTGCACAGACCGAAGCTTCGGCCGCACCTGCGCAATCCGGGGCGGTCGCAGAACAGCCTGGCAGCGTTCAAGCTCCAGCCGCTGCGACGGAGCAACCTTCGGCACCCCCCGCTCCTGCAGCAGCGATGGAGCAACCTCCGGTAGCTCCCGCTCCTGCCGCCATGCCCAAGGACGACGACTGGGATTTGCCTGCCGACCTGGACGGAAACAACGCCTTTGTTCCGCTGGAAGCTGGGGAATAAAAACCGAGAAACTTGACTATGAAACGACTGGTTGCATCTGCACTTTTCCTCTCTCTCCTTGCCGCCTGCGCAGGAACGGCCCCGGCACCGTCCTCGCCCGAGAATGGGCCTTCCTCGCAAGCTTCAGAAACGCCTGCACCTGCTTTGGAAGCGTCCGCACCGGCCGCTGCGACGGAGCAACCTTCGTCCGAGTCGGTCACACCTTCCTCAACTGAATCGGGACCTTCCGGACAACAGGCGGCTCAGCAATCCGCAGTCATGTTCAACTCCCTGCAGCTGGACAACTACCGTCTTTCCACACCCGAGAACATCCCTGCGGCAGCGACAGAGTCAGCCCAGTTCGGTGCAGATCAAACCGGCGTTCAGAGCATGAACCAGCCCGCCGAAACAGCGTCGCGGCCTCTGGACCCCTACATGGCGTTCCCTGCCCTGGTCGATGAGGTCTTCGCCTTCGCCGACTCCCTGTACCGTGCAGGCTACACCGATTCCGCTACGGCCTACCTGGAACGCTTCCGCGTCATCAAGCCTCTCTGGCTCCAGTGGGAGCGTCGCGCCGATTCCCTGCTCAACGAGTTCGGCAAGACCCGCGCCGAAAAGTCCAAGCAGTTCGACCCCATGGTCCTTAAAATCCAGAACATGAACCGGGCCCAGTCCGCCTACAGTCTCGTGGCCGAAACCGCCGACAGCCTCATTGCGTTAAGCCCCGGCGATTCCCTTGTAGCCTGGGCTGGCGAACAGAAAAAGCTGGCTTACGCCAATACCTTGCAAAAGGCCCGTCGCGAACTTTCCGAAATCAGGGTTCTTGCCGAAGGCCATGCCGAATTCAATGCGGCCCAGGCAAAGCTGAAAGAGTTCCAGTTGCGCTACCGGGACTTCGAAGATTCCCTGCAGACCGTAGCCCTCGCCGCAAGAATCGCAGAACTTGCCGCCGTCGCCGATTCCGTGGCCAAGGATTACTGGGCAAAACACGACCCCGCCCAGGCCCTCGCCCAGGCCGACACCCTGACCCGTCAAGAAAAATTCCCCCAGGCCAAGGAACTTTTGAACAAGTTAATGTTCAGCAATTTGCGCCAACAGGCCCTCGAAAAATACAACGCCCTGGCCGACGCCTACTGCAACAAGCAGCGCAAGGTGACAAGCCAGCTGTTCACCAAGTCCCAAAAGCAAAAAGATGAACAGAACAAAAAGTCCCTGCTCAAGGATGCCATCGATTCCCTGGACAACTGCCTGGTGGAATATCCCGACTACAGCCAAAAACAGAAGGTTCTCGACAATATGGAATTTCTGAAAAAGGAACTTGCCAAATGATGGACGCCACCTGGTGGGAATACGGCCAGTATCCCGCTTTTTTCGTGCTGGGCGCAATCGTTAGCCTCATCAACAGCATCGCAGGGGGCGGAAGCACCCTGAGTCTGCCCATCATGATATTCCTTGGCATGCCCGCCACGGTGGCAAACGGCACCAACCGCATCGGACTCATCATCGGAAACATCAGTTCCGTGGCAAACCTCGCCCGGCACGGCTACCTCAACAAAAAAATTTTCTTCCAGCTCCTGATTCCCACCATCGTCGGGGCCTGCATCGGCATCTTCTTCTTGGTCCGCATCGGCGACAAGGCTTTCCAGGCCATCCTCGCCGCAGTCATCTGCCTGGTGGTGGTCATGAGCCGCCTCCGCAAAGACATCTTCGGCAAGCCCCCTGCAACCCCTCCCGAAAAACTCACCTGGAAAGGGGCCCTGGGTTTTTGCTGTGTGGCCATCTACGGCTGCATCGTCCAGGTGGGAGTTGGCTTTGTCCAGATTTTCAGCCTCACGCGGTACACCGGCCTCGACCCTATCCACGTGAACGCCCTCAAGAACGCCCTCACCACCGTGTTCCTCTGCATGAGCACCATCGCTCTTGGGCTCGCGGGCAAGATCGACTGGCCCATCGCCATCATCATGGCGGTAGGAGCGTGGTTCGGCGGCTATTGCGGCAGTTTTTTGCAGCGCAAAAAAGGAAACAAGTTCATCGAGAACTTCATCAGCGTCTGTAGCATCGCTCTTGCGATCTACCTAGTCGTAGATTTAATTGTCTAATTCTTGATTAAGACGATTTCGTTTATTCTTAGCTACCCGCGGGCAAGCATTTCCATCAGTTCCTTGTCCAGGCGTTCCGGGTTGTTGTACTGCGCAAGGTTGTTGTGCAGCGACTCGCCCTTCGATACCAGGCCAAAGTCAAGGTTCTTGTAGTTCCAGTAGCTAAAGCCCACGTCGGCTTCACGCAGAATGTCAAGGAAATCCCGCATCCAGGCAAGCTGGTATTTGCGGGGCACTTGTACGTACACGCCGAATTCGTTGCAGCTGACCGGCAGGTCGTATTTGGCGCGGAAATCCAGAGCGTTCTGGATGCTCGCCTGCAGGCGGGCCTTGTCCCACTTGCCGTATTCCACGTTCAGGCGTGTTTCTGCATCTCCCTGCGGAGGCGCGTAATCACCGGGCCAGGGGCGTTCAATGTGGAAGAACGGGTCCTGGATCCAGGCTGCTCCCTGGTGGGTGAATGTCACCGGAGTGTAGGTGTGGAAACTGTAAATGGCGTTGTCGTCGTCCATGGGAGTCAGGAACTCGAATTCCTTGGCGCTGTTCCACTTATTGCTGCCCACCACGATGGTGTTCTTGGGAGCGTGCTTACGGATAGCCCAGAAGATTTCGTCCTTCGCCTTGTCCCATACCTTGGAATCGCTTCCGGCGGGTTCGTTCAAAAGTTCCATCATCACGCGACTCTCGCCGCTGTAGCGTTCGGCCATGTAGGCCCAGATGTCGCAGGTCTTTTTACGGGCGGCTGGGTCTGCAAAGAAGGCCTGTTCCGTAGAGCAACCCAGATGAAAGTCATGACCGGGGCACTTGTGCAGGTCCAAAATCACGTCCAGGTCTGCGGCCTGGATTTCTTTGAGGGCCTTGTCCAGAAGGCCGAACACTTCTTCGCTTGGCTTGCTGGCGTCGTCGGTCTCGAACAGGTTGAAGTAGTCCACGGGCAGGCGCACGTGGTTGAACCCCGCCTCGCGGATGCGCTTGAAGTCTTCCACCCCGAGGAAAGTCTTGATATGAGGCACGAGCCCCGGAAAACCTACAGGGTCCTTTTCTTCGATACAGTCAACCTGACTGAACCAGCCACCCAAATTCACTCCCCGTAGCCTTTCTTTTTTCATCTTTTGCTCTGTTGGTTATGCCGCCGGAATTGACGGCGTAAAGTTATTCGTTGACGATGTTCAGGTCTTCGTCGGCGATGTTCAGCTCCTGGACCACTTCCAGGTCGTCGGGCAGGTTGTAAAAGTCAACCACCAGTCCCACCTTCTTGTCTTCGTCCTTCTGCTTGTCGAACTGGACCACATCGTAAATCTTCATCTTGATCACGGCTTCGCCCGTAACGGGGATTTCCATGGTCATGCCCTTGCTGATGGGCCCTTCGATAATCTTGCCCTTGAACACGAGACTGGTCTTGTCTTCGCCCAGGGACGTCTTTTTCACGTGAAATACAGCCATTATTCCTTAGCCAATATCTTTTATTTTTCGGTTAATTGTTTTGCGGCCTACAAAACGCCACCGCCAAAAGTTAATTTTTTTCCATGGATTTATTGGTGGGTCGAATTCCTTTTTTGGTCTGTGCGCCGTTCTTTCACGGCTTTTTGGGTCGTGAGCAGGAATTCCCCCGTGTGCGTTTTGTGGACGGTCCGCCCAGCGTGCACAGCAGGGGTCTCCGGGAGGGCACGATTCATTTGTCCCCGGCCTCTTCGATTACCTTTGCCCAGAAACCGGGCGCCTTTGTCTTGTCGCCCAGGCTTTGTACCTCTTGCTCCTTTGAGGTCCGTTCCGTAAAGCTCTTTTCCAGGTTCCCCATCGAAGACCTTGACGGCAAGACGGTGCGGCTTACCTCCCAGAGCCAGACCTCTGTGGCCCTGCTGAAAATTCTGCTTTCGGAACGTTTCCGGGTGCGCACCGAATATACCGCCGGTCTTGCCGCCGAAGCCACCGACGACGCCTGCCTCCTTATAGGGGACCTGGCTCTAGAAGAAGCGGAACGCCGTCGATTCCCCTTCAGTTACGATTTGGGAACATTGTGGCAGGACTGGCAGGGCATGCCTTTTGTGTTTGGGGCGTGGATTATCGAAAAATCGGCTCTAGAACCCGAAATCAGGCCCGTACTGGAGCAAAATCTACAAGAAACGGAAAAAAGCGTTGAGGCCTTCCGTACCGACCCCGCAGCCGCCCTGGACCGTTGGATTTCAAGATTTCCCGTGAATCTGGACAAGAAGTCGCTACTTGATTACTATAAAATTATAGATTATCATTTTACAGACGAACGGAAAAAATCCCTGGAGTGCTTTTTCGGGTATGCCGCAAAGCTTGGACTAGTCGAAAAGTCGCCTGTCTTGGAATTTTTATAGGGGGAGTACATGAAAGAAGAAAAGATTCTTATCGTAGACGACAGCACCGAAATCCTGGAAAAAAACGGGGAGCTTTTGACCCAGGTGGGTTACAAGGTGGTGGCCGCAACCTCCGGCGAAGAAGCCCTTGCCCTATTGGAAAAGGGAACCTTCGACCTGGTACTCCTGGACATTAACATGCCTAGCCTAAACGGTTACGAGGTTTGCCTGCGTATCCGAGAAAAGCACGCCCTGGATGATTTACCCATCATATTCCTCACCAGCAGGGAAGATTCCGACAGCATTACCAAGGGATTCCATGCCGGCGCTTCTGATTTTGTGTGCAAGCATTCGCCTACCGAGATTTTGCTTGCCCGTATCAACGTGCATATCCGTCTTTGCCGTACCCTCAAGTACCTGCGTGACATTTCCCTCACTGATGACCTGACCCAGAGTTACAACCGCAGGCACGCCATTTACACCCTGCGCGAATGGTTCTCCCGCAGCAAGCGTTATGGGACGCACTTCTCCATGGTTTATTTTGACCTGAACGGTCTCAAGACGGTGAACGACAAGTTCGGTCACCAGGCCGGGGACCTGTTGCTCCGCGCCGTGGTCAAGGCCTGCAAGGATCTGCTTCGCGAATCCGATGTGCTGTTCCGCATGGGTGGCGACGAATTCATGGTGCTTTGCCCCGATACCGACAAGGCTGGCGCGTTAATTTGTGCAGAACGCATGCAGAAGGCGGTGGGCGACATCACCATCGTAGACCAGAAGGTTTCCTTTGCCTACGGCATTGCCTATTCCGGCGAGGTCTATAAAGACATGGACGAGATGCTCCACAGCGCCGATGCCTCCATGTACGAGTGCAAAAAGAAAATGCACGCCGGAAGGTAATGAGAGGCGTGATTACAAAGACTCACAACTGACTACTCAAAACTCACTACTCATTGCACATTTGTTCTCCTGCTTTGAGTTCACTCCACCGTTGTCATCCTGAACGAAACGAAGTGGAGTGAAGGATCCAGGCCAAAGCCTTGTTATCACAAATGCTTTAGACGCAGGCGGCAAGCAATTCTTTGAGCCGTCGGCCTATTTCGTCCCAGTTGCCACTTGACATGAGCGTTGGATTAAAGATGCTCCCGCCGAAGGAGACCAGGTTTGCTCCCGCTTCCATGTAGGCTTTGGCGTTTTGCGGGTTTACGCCACCACAGGCCATCAAGGGAATGTCCCGGAAAGGACCCCGCAGGGCCTTGATGTAATCGGGCCCGCCCACGCAGTTCACCGGGAAAACCTTCACGGCGGCAGCGCCCAAGTCGTAGGCCTTCTGGACTTCTGTAGGGGATAGCGCTCCCGGAATGATGGGGATTCCTGCCGTATTGGAAAGTCGGATAATTTCTTTGCGGGTGTTGGGGGTCACAATAAATTCGGCCCCGGCGTTTACGGCCTTTTCCAGGTCGCTTTCGTGACGGACCGTGCCTGCCCCTACCAAGATTCCATAGGAACCGGCGCAATCCTTGAGCTTCTTGATAATGCTTGTAGCACCGGCAGTGTTCATGGTAACCTCGATGGCCTTGAGTCCGCACTTGGCGGCGGTTTCTACGCAGGCTTCTTCGGCTCCCTGGGGAATGTCGCGGAGAATGCCCACGACCGGCATCGGTTTTAGAAATTCGAGAAGATCCATGGCAGGAAAATAGCAAAAAACAGAAGGGATTTTGTAAACATTCTTAAACAAACGTTTCCAACACCCCGACGCTCAACGCCTTGTAAACAGAAAAATTTTTTTTGCCGTGAATTTTTGGCCATAAATAAACTAGATTAAAAAACGATTTTCATCGATGCCGTTTTTGGCTATATAAAATGAGGATATAATGATTGCTATGAAATCTACTGCCAAGATGCTTTTGGCTCTCTCGGCAAGTGGTATCGTCTTTTCGGGTTGTGGAAGTGACCAGGTCGAAGGCGCGCTTCCCCGCCAGGAGACGCTCTACCTGTCCGGTCAGCAATGGGGCGCTCCCGCGACGTTCAACCCCCTTGCCGAAAGCTGGATGGCTGCCTGGCCCGTGGGTGGTCGTTTTAACCTGGTTTACGAACCGCTTATTACCTATAACACCTTGAACGGCCAGATCGAGGACCTTCTGGGACACCTGGACGAAGACCTCTCCAATAACGACAGCATCGTGGTTACCCTGAACCCCGCTGCCAAGTGGAGCGACGGTGTGCAGGTGAACTCCAACGACGTGAAGTTCATTTTCACCAAGGGTTCTATCAACACCTCCGAGCAGATTTCCGACATTCATGTGGACACCCTTTACGCCGAACCGGCATCCGAGGACTCCACCGCCGAACGCAAGATGATTGGCGAACGTCTGGCCTTTATCGTGAACAAGGCCCAGAGGAACAACCCGCTGTCTGTGCGCGACCTGCTTCAGGCAATCCGTATCGCCCCGGCCCACGTGTTCGAGCCGCTAATTGCCGAAAAGGGTCTCGACGAAGTCAAGAAACTCACCATGGACAAGAACCCGGTGGTTTCTGGCCCCTACAATATCATGTCCGCCGACCCCAACAAGATTATCTTGCAGCGTCGTGACGACTACTGGGGTAATGCGGCCCTCCACGACGGCAAGCTCCCCGCTCCTAAGTACGTGGTTCACCCCATTTACAAGAGCAACGACGCCAACACCATCGCTCTCACCACGGGTAACCTCGATGCTTCTATGAGCTTCGTGACCCGCATCTGGCGCAAGCGCGGCGTGCATACCTGGTTCAACGAACCGCCTTACTTTGCACCTGGCGCCATGCCCATGCTCATGATCAACACCATGAAGGAACCGCTCAACGACAAGCGTTTCCGTAGAGCTCTGGCAACGGCTATCGACTACACCGCTATCCGCCAGTTCGCCGTTTCCAACTACACCTCTACCTTGAAGCCGGGCCTGATTATGCCTACCGGTCTTGAAGGCAAGTACATCAATGACGAAGACGCCCAGAAGTACGGCGTGAACCTCGCCATTACCGACGAGAACGAACGCCTGAGCACCGTGAAGCAGATGCTTTCCGAAGCGGGCTTCAAGTCTGTATGGAAGAGCGATGGAACTCTTGACCACATGGAAAACGCCAAGGGCGAAAAGCTCCCCACGCTTTACATCACGAGCCCTGCCGGTTGGACCGACTGGGAAGCCATGGTGACCATCGCCGTAGAAGGTATGCGTAAGGCCGGTATCGACGTGCGTGAAGGCTTTGTGGATGGCGGTCAGTACTGGCCTGCCAAGGGTACGGGTAACTTTGACCTGCTCATGGACAAGCCTTCTGCCGACGTGTCTCCGTCTCTGCCGGGGAGCCGTTTCAACGAAGTCATGTCCAGCCGCGACTGGCAGCCTCTTGGCGCCTGGGCCGGTACCAACATCGGCCGTTACAACCAGCCGGGCACTCCTGAGTTCCGCCCCGAAGTGGACCAGCTGATGTCTGCAATCCCGCTGATGACCGACCCCGAAGAAATCGCGAAGGCTTACCGCGAACTCAACAAGATTTTCATGGAAGACCAGCCCTCCATTCCGCTGGTTTACCTGCCCGAACAGTTCTACGAATTCAGCGACCGCGTATGGACCAACTGGCCCACTGCCGAAAACCCCTACGCTCCGCCGCAGCTCCCGTGGATTGCCTCCGGCACCAAGATTCTTTGGAACCTCAAGCTTGCTAAATAAAAGGACGACAAATGCTTAAACAATATCCAATGTTGCGCTATGTCCTGCAGAAGGGATTCTGGTATCTCTTGACGTTTGTTGTCGCCGTGGCGATTAACTTTACGTTGCCCCGTATGGGTGAGAACAACCCTGTGGACATCATTATGGGTAAGGCCGCCCAGGGTCTTTCGCCCGAAGAAGCCAAGCTCAAGAAAGAAGGCCTGCTCAAGGCTTTCGGTATGGCCGAACTGGACGACCAGGGTAACGTGATCTACGACCCCGAGGTGGATGCCAACGGCCAGATGAAGACGGTCAAGGTGGCAAAGCTGGACGAAAACGGCGCCCCCGTGCTGAAGACCGTCAAGGAAGTGAACGAAGACGGCACGCCCAAAATGCTGGAACGCCAGGTGGTGGACGCCGAGGGTAAGCCGGTGTTCGAAGAAAAGCCGGTGCTCGACGAAAAGGGCAAGCCGGTCATGGAAAAGGACCCGAAGACCAAGAAGAAGGTGGCCAAGGTGGAACAGGTTCCCGTCATGGAACAGTACCAGGCCGAACGCCAGGACACCGTCATGGTGGACGAAGTGGTCAAGAAGGCCGACCCTCGCCTTGCTTCTGGATTCTCCCAGTTCCTGGTCTATATCAAGAACGTGTTCAAGGGTGATCTGGGTATCTCTTACAGCCAGTACCCGAAGCCGGTGGTGGACATCATCAAGGAATCCGTTCCTTGGACGCTCCTTATCCAGGCTCCCACCATTATCCTCGGCTGGATTATCGGTAACCTGCTGGGTGCCTTCGCTGCCTACAAGCGCGGCATCTTCGACAAGGTGTTCTTCCCCTGCGCCATGTTCTTAAACGGCATCCCCTTCTTCGTGTTCGGTATGCTTCTGGTGGCGCTCTTCTCCATCACTCTCGGCTGGTTCCCTGCCATGGGCGCCTACAGCCCCGACATTACGGAGCTGAGCTTCTCCTGGGGTTGCATCAAGAGTGTGGGCTGGTACTACATTCTGCCCTTCTTCTCGGTGTTCCCGATCCTGCTTTCTGGTCAGGCAACGGGTATGCGTTCCATGTCCATCTACGAACTGGGTACCGACTACATGAAGTACGCCAAGTGGCTTGGACTTCGCGAAGGCAAGATTATCAGCTACGTGTTCCGTAACGCCATGCTTCCGCAGCTCACCGGTCTTGCCCAGAGCCTCGGTACCATGGTGGGCGGCGCCCTCATTACCGAAATGATCTTCTCTTACCCGGGTCTCGGTATGGCGATGCTTACCGCTATCCAGCAGAACGACTACGCAACCATTCAGGGTTGTACCTTGATGATTTCGACCTGCGTGCTCGTGGCTAACTTTGCCGTTGACGTTTTGATTGCGGTGTTTGACCCCCGTGTCAAGGCCGGTCTCCAGATGGGAGGTAAGTAATCATGGGAAAACTATTAAGAAACCTTCTCAAGTCCCCGATGTTTGTCGTCGGTATCTCGATCTTCATTATTACCCTGTTGATTGCGCTGTTTGGCCCCGTGTTCTATCATGTGGACATCAACGCTCGTGACATCGTGGCTGGCCCCTATGCGGGTTCTAGCGGCGATCACCTGCTGGGTACCGACCACCTGGGCCGTGACTACGTGTCTCTCTTGATCGAAGGCCTCCGCAGCTCCCTCTATGTAGGCCTGGTGGCGGGCGTCATCGCTACCACCATCGGTGTGCTTATCGGCCTCTTTGGCGGTTTCCGCGGCGGATGGATCGACGAAGTGTTGAACATGCTCACCAACATCTTCATCGTGATTCCGCAGTTCGTGATTCTCGTGCTTATCAGCTCTGCTGTTAAGGACGGCCGTTCTTTGACGCTGATTGGTCTTATTATCGGCCTTACGGCTTGGAGCTGGTCTGCCCGTGCGGTGCGTGCCCAGGCTTCTTCGCTGCGCAGCCGTGACCATATCTCCCTTGCAAAGATCAACGGTGCGTCTACGCTCACGATCGTTATCAAGCACGTGCTTCCGTACCTGCTTTCTTACGTGTTCATGGTGTTCATCATGCAGGTGTCCTCCGGTATCCTTTCCGAAGCCTCCATCTCCATGATTGGCCTTGGTCCTCTGGATTCCACTTCTCTGGGTATCATCTTGAACCAGGCGAAGGACAACGGTGCCCTTTCCGACGGCATCTGGATTGCCTTCTTGCCCGCCACCATCATCATTACCCTGACGGTGTTTGCGCTGTTCCTGATCAATACTTCCATGGAAGGCGTCTTTAACCCGCGTCTTCGCAAGTAGGAGGTTTAGAAAATGTCTGAAAATGTATTTGAAGTCGAAAACCTGAGCCTCTACTACCTGGGCCGCTTTGGCGACAAGACCCACGCGGTGACCAATGTGAGCTTCTCCATGAAGCAGGGTGAAATCCTGGGTATCGCCGGTGAATCCGGTTGCGGTAAGTCCACTTTGGTGTCTGGCCTTATGGGCATGTGCATCCCGCCTCTCTATCCCGAAGGCGACGGTGACGTGCGCGTAAAGAGCGGCGACAAGATGGAATCTTTGATGAACCGCTCTATCGAGGATGTTCGCAAGAACGTTCTTGCCCAGAAGGTTTCCATGATTCCCCAGGGCGCCTTCAACGCCCTGAACCCGGTCCGCAAAATCAAGGATATCGCCGCCGACGTGATTGGCGCCCACCAGCAGCCCGGCAAGCATTTGGACAAGAAGGAAGTCTATGACCGCCTTTGCGAGCGCTTCGACCTGTTTGGCATGGACACCAAGCGCGTGCTGGATTCTTACCCCATTCAGCTTACCGCCGGTGAACGCCAGCGTTCCGTGATCGGTATCTCTACGCTTTTGAACCCCCAGATGGTGATTGCCGACGAACCCACTTCCGCTCTGGACGTTTCTACCCAGAAAGAAGTGATCAAGTTGATCTTTGACCTTTTGGACAAGGGCATCTTCAGCACTATGATTTTCATTACCCACGAACTTCCGCTGCTGTATCACGTGGCCGACAATATCGCCATCATGTACGCGGGCGAATTTGTGGAAAAGGGCACTGCAGAACAGGTGGTGAAGGACCCCCGTCACCCCTACACCCAAGCTCTTATGGGCGCTATGCTCAGTACCGAGGCCAGCCAGCGTAACCGCCACCCGGTGGCAATCGAAGGCGCACCTCCGAGCCTGCGTAACAAGATTACGGGTTGCCGCTTTGCCGACCGTTGCAAAAAGGCATGCCCCGACTGCAAGAAGAATACCCAGAACCTCCGCGTTGTCGGTGGTCGTGATGTGAGGTGCGATTATGCTGAGTGATAAGCCTGTTGTATTTTCTGCCAAGCGCATTAGCAAGGACTTTGGCGCGGGCAAGACCCTGAAGACCGCCGTGAAGGATGTTTCCTTCGACATCTATGACGAAGAATTCATCTCCATCGTGGGTGGCTCCGGTTGCGGCAAGTCCGTGCTGGCAAAAATCATGCTCGGCCTCTACGAACCTACCCGCGGCCAGTTCCTCTACAGGGATCACAAGATCAAGAACCTGAAGGACCACTGGAACGAGGTTCAGTTCGTATTCCAGGACCCGTTCGGATGCTTCAACCAGTTCTTTACTATCCGTAGCCAGCTGGAAGACGCCCTGAACGTGCTCAAGAACAAGCCCAGTAAGGAAGAAGTTCGCCGCCGTGTGGACGAAGGCCTGATGGCCGTGAACGTGAAGCCCTCCGATATCGAAGGCAAGTACCCCTTCGAACTTTCGGGTGGTCAGATGCAGCGTATGCTTTTGGCCCGTATCTTCGCGCTCCGCCCGAAGGTGCTGATTGCCGACGAAGCCACCTCCATGGTGGACGCCTGCGTGCGTGCCAACATCTTGGATTATCTCCGCAAGTTGAAAGACGAGCTGAAGATGACCGTGGTGTTCGTGACTCACGATATCGGCCTTGCCAACTACGTGTCTGACCGAATCTTCATCATGCACGACGGAAAGATTGTGAACCAGGGAACGCCTGCAGAAGTGCTGGACAACACCACTGAGCCGCATACGCTCCGCCTGCTGGACGATATCCCCGAAGTCCATAAGACCGAATGGATCAAGAACAGCCATCGCTCTAAGAAGTAAACAGTGGTTTGGGGTGAAAAGCCCTGCTCCGCATTTGTCATCCCCGCGCAGGCGGGGATCTCCTCTAAAAAGCCGCAGTCCAAAGCTGCGTTTTTTTTACTTTTATTTTGCACTGCCAAGAAAAAAAATATATATTAATGAGACTAAAGAGATTCTGCTCTTGTTCTCCATGTGAAATCAGCAAATTTCAAATGAACGGGGACAAGGCGAACGCTCACGCAGGCATGCCGTTTTTGCGGTATGTTTCAGTTTGTCTTATCAGCTTTTTGCTGATTGTTGGTTGTAAAGACCAAGGGCAACAGCCCATTTCGGGGCGTGGGTCGTTTGCATTTATCGTTCATTGGGCATTGCTGAGCCTCACGTGGATAAATGCATCGACCCGCGCTTTTCTATGAAAGGCAAGAACTCTTTGCAAAATGGGGGGGGGGGGCAGGACTCCAGTTATTTAACAATGGAGATGCCCAAATGAAAAACAACCTGTTCCCGTTTTCCAATTTCGCCCTGCTGGTAATTTTAGCCCTGCTGCTTTACGGTTGCGGGGATTCTGGCAGTTCCAATTCTCCAGAAGAGATTTCGGATAATCCTGAACAGGTGATTCCCCTGTCCTCTTCGGAGCAACCAACATCGTCCGCCAATACTGTTGTTTCGGATTCAGGCACTACTGACGAAAGCAGCGACTCTTCCAGTTCTTCCTTTTCAAGTTCAAGTACGGAGTCATCGGATAGTCAGGAAACAAGTTCTAGTAGTTCCGTGATTTCCAGTAGTTCTGAAAAATTTATTTGCAATGGTACGGAATATGACCCTGAAGACAAGGCATGCGTGTCGGGTATGTTGAAGGGTAAATGTGGCGATCAGATTTTTGAGACTTCTGAATATTGGTGTAATAAGAGTAAAAATGAGCTCATTCCATTGTTTGCATGTTGTGGTGGACCCTCAATTAACTCATGTGACGCATCGTTACGTTATGTTTCGAATGTTAAAATGTGTGATAGTAGAGATAATAAATTGTATTGGATAGCGGTCATTGGTAAAAAGGTGTGGATGACGGAGAACTTGAATTTCCGTTATCTTCAGGGAACAGACGAACTTGATTCTAGCAGTTTCTGCTATCGTGATGACCCTGCGAATTGTGAAGATGGCTACGGAAGACTATATACCTGGTCGGCCGCAATGGATAGCGCTGGGCTATATTCGACAAGTGGTAAAGGCTGTGGAAATGGGGCGGTATGCTCCCCGACTTATCCTGTAAGGGGAATCTGCCCAGAAGGTTGGCATTTGCCGACAAAGGATGATTTTGATAGCCTAGTTTTACAAACATATGAGAACTATGACTATTTCGCTGAAAAGCATGCCGATGAGTATCCCGAATTTGATTATTACTATAAAACTCATAATGATGCTTTCATTTATTCGGTGATATATTTGGAGGCTGGTTATTTCCTCAAGTCTAGGGATGGATGGAATGATTATAATGGAGAAGATGGTAATGGTGACAACTCCTACCATTTTAACGCCCTGCCTACAGGAGATGGCTATCATGGTCATGGAAGGGGAGATCAGGCTAATTTCTGGGGAGCTCCCGACGACGAGGGAGCTGCTTGGGGATTAAATATTAAGAAATCTAACCAGACGAATATTTGGCCCCAAGGTAAGTCCTATGAATATTCTGTCCGCTGTGTTATGGATTAGAGGAGGCTGTCATGACTTGGTATAAAAATGAAAATATTGTGGCGTGTTTCTTTGCCCTCGCTCTTGCGGCTTGCGGAGGTGATAGCAGTAGTTCTGTTGATTTGAGCGAGGATGGGGGTGCAGAACAGCTTTCTTCAAATTCTCAAACAAATCAAGATGAAGGCAAAGTTTCCTCGTCTAGTGAAAGACTATTGGATGGTTCCTCCAGTAGCTCGCAGGAGGTTGAATCTAGCCAATCCTCTTCAAGTGTGTCTTCGTCGTCGGTTCTTTCTTATATAAAGGATAGTTTTATAGATTGCCGTGATGACAACGTTTATAATAGTGTCCAAATTGGAGAGCAAGTGTGGATGGCGGAAAACTTGAACTATGCGTCGGCGGGCCGTTGTTATAAAAACGATGAGAGTAATTGCGAAAAGTATGGACGTCTTTACACTGCGAAAGTGGCTGCATATGCCTGCCCTCCAGGTTGGTACTTGCCTGATACTACGGAATGGAAAATTTTGTTTGACGCCGTAGGTGGCTTGGATAAGGCGGCAATAGAGCTTAAACGAGAAGATGGATGGAATGCTGTGATGTCAGGATATACTTCACGTGATGGTACGTTTTACGGATTAGACAGTCACGCAAGCTTTTGGACTTCTACTGTCAGCAGTGATGTTTTGGAATATTCGGCTGGTATAGGGACAAGTGTAGGAATGGGTAAAAAGGAGAAATATACACTTGCTTCTATTCGGTGTTTGAAAGACCCCTCCATTGTTTTGGGAGAGATGGGCAGTTTTATAGATGAGAGGGATGGTCATGAATATAAGACTGTGAAAATGGGTTCGCAAACTTGGATGGCCGAAAATTTGAATTATGAGGATCTTGCCGAATATACGACAAACTATAATAGAACGACTATGAAAGAGAGATCTTTTTGTTATGATTTAGATTTGGATAATTGCGAAAAATATGGAAGGCTTTACACGTGGTCTTCTGCAATGGATAGTTTGGGAGTTTTTTCGTCAAATGGGGAAGGCTGTGGGCATCCTAAGGCTTGTTCTCCGACTTATCCTGTACGCGGTATTTGCCCTGAGGAATGGCACCTGCCTGATTCAACAGAATGGGAGCAGTTGTTTAAAACAGTAGGCGGAAAAGAGACGGCTGCCAGGGTGCTGAAATCAACAGATGGTTGGAATGAGTCAGGAAATGGTGTCGATGCGTTTGGTTTTTCTGCCATTCCTGCAGGAATTTCAATAAACTATGATTTGGGTTATAGCACAAGCTTTTGGAGTGCATCGGGAACTAGGTTTACGTTCTTTTATGATTTTGATGAAATCATACTGTATGAGGGAGGTAGCTCCGTCGTTTCTGTCCGTTGCGTAAAAAACTAGTCAAGGGAGACTTCTATGCATAAATATTCATTTGCCTTGGTGTTGATGTTCTTTATGGCCGTATTCTCTGGCTGCGGGGATTCTGGTAGTTCCAATTCTCCAGAAGAGGATGTTCTGACGTCTTCTAGTAGTGATAATTCTGAAGAATCTTCACCGTCAAAAAATGATTTGAATAAATCTTCTGGGAATGACGGGGCTAGTTCATCCAGCTTGTCTTCCAGTGGCGAAAGCAGTTCGTCGGAAATGGAAAAAACGGCTTGGCAGTATCTGAATCCGAACTATTCCTATGGAGAGATCATCGATGAACGAGATGGTCAAAGGTATAAGACAACAATAGTGAATTCTATTCAGGAATGGTTTTCTGAGAATCTGAACTATGCGGATAGCGCCAAGACTCCAAGCCTACTTGGTAAAAGTTGGTGCTACGAAAATAGCGCAGATAGTTGTTCTAAGTACGGAAGACTTTATGCATGGGGCGCCGCCATTGATTCCGCAGAGTTGGCGGCGAAGGGCATAACTTGCGGCTATAGCATTGATTGTGATTTGCCAAGCAAATGGCAAGGAATCTGCCCTGATGGTTGGCGCCTTCCGTCTGAAGATGATTGGGATGTTTTGTTCTCTTCAACGGTTCGACAAACGGCTGTTTGGGATTTTGATTCTCTCATGTCTATTGGTGGGTGGGAAGAACCGGGCTCTGATTTTTATGGTTTTTCTGCGTTACCTTCGGGACTCCACTACGACAGTACGGTTGCCTTTTTTGTGGGTGGTTCCCAGTTTTACGCATGGGGGGTGTCAAATCCTGAAAGTGAGTCAGGGGGACAAAGCGATGCCTATCATGTTAATGGATTTATTTCTGCATTGCCTTCGGGCAATTTGTGGATTGATAGCGGGTCTGAACGCAAGAAGGTTGGATATGCGATTCGTTGCATGCGAGATTTGGTCCCTGTTGCGGAACAGGGGGAGGTCTTGAAGGATAGCAGGAATGGTCAAACCTATAAGACGGTAAAAATCGGGACACAGATTTGGATGGCGGAGAACTTGAACTATGCCGACTCCACTAGCACTCCAAGCCTGATTGGCAAAAGTTGGTGCTACGATAATGATGAAGAAAATTGTGAAAAATTCGGCCGGCTCTATACATGGGCTGCAGTTATCGATTCTGTTGCACTAGAGGCGGAGGGGCTCACATGCGGCTACAAGAAGGTATGCCGCATGCCAGAGAAAGTGCAAGGAATCTGTCCTGATGGATGGCATGTTCCGTCAGAAAAAGAAATGACGGCGCTATGGCGGTTAGCGGGCGGTTATGCTGCAGGTGACGCTCTAAAAGGTAAGGATTTGTGGAACGGAAAAAAGGGTGAAGATGTGTTCGGCTTTGATATTCTGCCAGGAGGATATCGTTATGGTAGTTTTAGTGGTGGGTTTGACGATATAAACGAAGTTGCTAGTTTATGGAGTTCATCCCATCTTTGTGATGAAGAGCCTGCGGAGGGGGTTTACTGTAATTATGCGTACTACATGGTATTTTCTGATGCGGAAAAGAAAATGGCTACTCATTATTCTAGCGTGAGTTACTACGAAAAGCGTGACGCTCGTTCTCTTCGTTGCGTAAAAGACTGAGTTTGTTTCCCGTTGAAAACGGGAAATGCCCCCAAAAAGCCCCTTTTGTGGGGCTTTTTTACGTATATTCGGGGTATGAATATTCATAAGAACGCTATTGCTAAAGTTTGTGCGGTGGCTTTTGCTGCCGTCCCGTTTTCTTTGACCCCTGCCTTTGCTGGCCCCCTGATGAACCACTTGGGTTACGCCCCTGCTGCAGAAAAACAGGTGGTGATTCCCGGTAACGACGCCAACGGGCTTGAGGTTCGTGATTTGGGCGGCAAGACGGTGCTGAAACTGAAGGCTCCCAACGTGGGAGAATGGGAGTACAGCGGCGAAGAGACTCAAGTGTACGACATTTCTGCGGTAAAGACTCCCGGTACTTATCGGCTGTTCCGTAACGGCGAGTACCTGGGAAACCCCATCACCGTAGGCAAGAATGTTTACGAAGGAGTGACAAAGGCTGCACTTAAGTGGTTCTATTACCAGCGGGCCAGCATGCCCCTGGAGGCTCCTTATGCCGACAAGTGGGTCCGTGCGGCAGGCCACATGGACGACAAGGTTATCGTTTACGGTACCGACAAGGCCACAGGCGGCAAGGGCGCAGGCAAGACTATCAAATCCCCCCGCGGTTGGTACGACGCCGGCGACTACGGCAAGTACATCGTGAATTCCGGCATTACGGTATGGACCCTGCTGGATCTGTACGAGAAGTTCCCGAAGTATGCGGACACCTTGAGCTGGGATGTCCCGCGGGAGTACGCGAAGCTGCCCCTGCTGTTGGAAGAAGTCCGCTATAATTTGGACTGGATGCTGACCCTGCAGGACAAGGACGGCAGTGTATTCCACAAGGTTTCGACCCTCAAGTTCTGCGGAAGCGTGGCTCCTGAGAAAGATACGGCACCCCGTTACGCCATCCTGAAAAGCGTGACGGCGGCTCTGGATTTTGCAGGCGTGATGGCCCAGGCCAGCGTGGTGTATGCTCCCTTCGACAAGGCCTACAGTTCTAAGATGCTGAAAGCGGCGGAAGCGGCCTACGCCTGGGCGAAGAAGAATCCGGAAATGTTCTACAAGCAACCCGCCGACGTGAATACGGGAAGCTACGCCCCCGGTAACGAAGACGGCAAGGACGAATTCCGTTTTGCGGCGGCTGAACTTTTCAATGCGAAGGTGGCATCTGGAGCAAACCCGACAACGGACAAGGCCACGGTTGCTTACCTGGAAGACTTGAAGGCAAACCCGTTCACCCAGAATGGGGCTTGGTGGGGTGACCTGAACATGCTTGCGGTATTCCGCGTGGCAAATGCTCCTAAGGTGTTCGGCGATAGCCTTGCCGGGGTGGCAAAGAAGATTTTGCTGGACGAGGCGAACAGCCTGCGTTCTATCGGCGATACCAGCGCCTACAGGCTCCCCATGCACCCTTGGAACTGGAACTGGGGCAGCAACAGCGCCGTGGCGAACAACGGCATTGTGCTTTTGCAGGCCTACCTCTTGACTAACGACAATAGTTATTTGGACGGTGCGCAGCAGTGCCTGGATTACCTGTTGGGCAAAAACCCCATGGACATTACCTATGTGACGGGCTTTGGTTTCCGCAGCCCCCGCAATCCGCACCATCGCCCCAGCGAATCGGACTTTGTGGATGATCCGGTGCCCGGCATGTTGGTGGGCGGACCTCACCTGGGCAAGCAGGATATCAACCTGAATGGCACGGACCATTGGAAATGCCCGAACTACGCCGCAGCCGACAAGCCGGCCCTGGCTTACTTGGATGACCGCTGCAGCTACGCTACCAACGAGGTGGCCATCAACTGGAACGCTCCCTTGGCATTTTTGGCAGGCGCCCTCCAGGCGATTTACAATCGCTGACAAGCCCCGTTCTCTTTCATTGTCATGCCCGCGCAGGCGGGCATCCCCTTTTTATATTTCCCTCTATGGAAGAACAAATCGACATCCTGAACCCTGACGGCAGCCCGGCAGGGTATTCTTGCGGGCGCACAGAGGTTCATGCCAAAGGGCTTTGGCACCGCACGGTCCATATCTGGGCCTTTGATGGAACGGGCCGTGTACTTTTCCAGCTTCGCAGTCATTTGAAAGAGAACAACCCGAACCTTCTGGACACCAGCTGCGCGGGCCACATCTCTGCTGGCGACACCAGCCGGAATGCCGCCGTCCGAGAACTGAAAGAGGAATTAGGTGTCCATAAAAATTCAGGTGATTTGGAATACCTCTTTGAAGCGATCCACGAAAGTGTCTTGAACGACGGCTCTTATTTCGACAACGAATATTACGATACATACAAAATAACGCTTACCGACGAAGAGGCCGGCCATCTGGTACCGCAGCCCGGCGAGGTGGACGATTTCGTGTGGATGACGGTGCCGGAATTTCTGGAACTGAACCGCAAGCGCCCCGAAAGGTTCGTGAGCCACCCGAAGGATTACCATTGGCTCGAAAGTATTTCTAGATTGTAGCCCATGATGTACAAGAAAGTGGCAGTGGTTGTGGAAGGCGGCGGCATGCGCGGCGCCTACACGGGCGGTATCCTGGACGTGTTCAACGAGTTGGGGCTCCGCTTTGGAGGCGCCTGCGGAACTTCTGCCGGCGTGACCCACCTGTGCAGTTTCTTGTCGGAACAGATTGGCCGAAATTTCCGTATCGATACGGTGCATTCCAAGTCCAGTAAATATATGGGCTGGGGAAACCTGATTCGTACCGGCGAATTTTTCGAGGTGGATTATTGCTACAGGCAAATCCCTTACGAGATAGAACCCTTCGACATGGAAAAATTCGCCGAGGCCTGCAAGACGACGGAATTTTACGCCTGCAGTTCCAACCTGGAAACAGGCGGTGCGGAATACCTGCGGGTGATGGACTACCGCGATGCCCATGACATGAACGCTATTCGCGCCTCGGCATCGCTCCCGCTGATGAGCCACATCGTAGAAGTAGACGGCAAAAAACTTTTGGACGGCGGTATCGCCGACAGTATTCCTTTCGAGATTATGGAGAAGAAGGGGTTCGAGAAGATCGTGATTCTCTTGACGCAGCCGGAAGGATTCCGCAAGAAACCCAACTCCATGATTCCCTTGTTCAAGCTGCTCTACCGCAAGTACCCGAAGTTCATCGAGGCTGCGGCCAACCGGCACGAACGTTACAACGCCTGTCTGGACTTGATTGCTGAAAAGGAAAAAGCGGGGAAGGTATTCGTGTTCCGGCCCAGTGAAGCCATGCACATTTCTCGCTTGGAAAAGGACAAGTCCAAGCTGGTGGACCTTTACAACTTGGGTCGCAAGGATGTAAACGCCCGCTTGGATGCCCTGCTGAATTTTTTGGAAAAGTAATTCGGGGTTTTATGTCCGTTGCAGAAAAAGGCAGGCGCTACCGCCATTACAAGAAAGAGACCATGGTCTATACTGTGGTGGAAATCGCCCTGGACTGCGAGACGGTGGAACCTCTGGTGATTTACCGCAGCGAATACGAGACGCCAGACCATCCCAAGGGAACGCTCTGGGTCCGCAAAAAGTCGGACTTCGAAAGCACGGTGACGCTTTCCGATGGCCGCACCGTGGACCGGTTCACGCTTATACAATAAGCAGCGGCTGTTGTCATTCTGAGTGAAGGCGAAGCCGGAACGAAGAATCCAGGCCCGATTTTTTACGGTAGCATCTTGCCGGTTTCAAGGTAGCGGTTGTGCATCTCGAAGGCTCTGCTCAGCGCAAGGGGCATGTGCACGCCCTTGGCGTGCTTCAGGCTGTATTCCAAGAAGTCCGTCAGCGGTTCCTTGAAATCGGGGTGGGCGCATTCCTTGATGATAAGCCGTGCCCGCTCTTCGCTGGCAAGGCCACGCAAGTCTGCAAGTCCCTGTTCCGTCACAAAAATCTGGGTGTCGTGTTCTGTCTGGTCCACATGGCTCACGTAGGGCACAATGCTGGAAATGGCACCGCCCTTGGCTACCGACGGCGTCAAGAAAAATCCGAGAGCGCAGTTCCTGGCAAAGTCTGCCGCTCCGCCGATGCCGTTCATCATAGATGACCCGCACACGAGAGAACTGTTCACGTTTCCGAAAATATCCGCTTCTAGGGCGGTGTTCATGGAGATGACGCCAACACGACGGATCACGTCGGGACTGTTGCTCACCTCTTGTTGCCGGATGACAAAATGTTTTTTCCAGTCGGTGGCATTACGGATAAATTCGTCTTGCGCGCCCTGGGAAAGGGTAAGGGCCGTTCCGCTAGCTACGCCCAGCTTGCCCTTTTTGAGCAGGGGAATAACCGCTTCCTGGATGACTTCGGTAAAGATGTCGATTTGCCCCAGGCGTTCGTCGTTTGCCATGGCGGTGAGTACGGCATTGGCCACCTTGCCCACACCGCTCTGGTAGGCCATTCCCTTGGGGAGCCTGCCCTTGGATTCTTCGAAACGGATAAAGTCCAGAATACGTTCGGCGATGTTGGTAGAAACGCTGTCGGGCTCTACGAAGGGTGTAACCTCGTCGTAGCCGGAATTTTCTACGATGGCGATAACCTTGTTCGGGTCAATCTTTACAAGGTCTTCTCCAACGCGATCGCCTGCGCTGTAAATGGCAAGAGGCCTTGCGTGTGGAGGCAGTTCCGGCAGGGCGTTGTCGTGAATGCCCATGTAGCTGTCGCCCAGGCGGGTGTTCAACTCCAAGATAATCTTTTCGGAGCGTTCCAGGTAGCAGACGGAATTTCCGCCGGAGGTAGAAAGGCACACACGGCCATCGGGCAGAATGGCGCTTACCTCTATGACGGCAATTTTCGGAGTAGGCACGGCACCCGTGCGGACCAGGTAACCCATTTTGCCCAGGTGGGCGTCTATGTAACGGATAGAACCGTCGTTGATGGCTTTGCGAAGGCTTGGATTGCTCTGGTAAGGCATGCGGAGGCTTATGGCGTTTGCCCGAGCCAGCGCACCGTCGCAGCTATCGCCGGTAGAAGCTCCCGAGAAAAGGGACACCTTGAAAGGTTTGCCTTCACTGTGGAGCTTTTCGGCCCGAGCGGCCAGCGCGCTTGGTACCGCCTTGGGGTATCCGGCAAGCGTAAAACCCGAAATGCCTAGGATGTCACCGTTTTCAATCATTGCCGCGGCATCGGCCGCCGAACACTTTTTACTTGCAATCCAGTCCATATTGTAAAGATAGTTATTTCAGGTCCGAACGGGTCATATTTCTTTTCCTACATTTTTTTCTATGCTCCACTTTCTCAAGTACAATATCATAGGAGTATTGAACACCCTCATCACTCTTGCGGTGGTCTGGGTGTTGCACCAGCTGCTGGACTGGAATGTGGAGCTGTCCAACTTTTTAGGTTTTGTGGCGGGAGGTTGTAACAGCTACCTGTGCAACCGCGTCTGGAATTTCAAGAGCCACAACAAGAAGCGTGCAGAAATCGTCCGGTTCGTAGTCGTGTTCCTGGTGTCTTACGGAGTGAACCTGCTGGCGCTGGAACTTGCCGCCTACACCCTCGCAAATGCCGCCTGGTGTGCAAGCTTTACAGCTTGGATCTCACAGTTCATGAAACCCACCTACTTCGCCAACATCGTGGCCAACGTGGTTTACGTGCTGGTGAGTTTTACGCTTTATAAAAAGTGGGTATTCAAGGCCGCGCCAAAACAGAGCTAGCGGTTATATCCCTTGAACCACTCGGCAAAGGCCTCGATGCCTGTGTCCAGATCGGTATCTGCCGTATAGCCAACATCTTGTTCCAGGGCTTTTGTATCGGCCCAGGTGACCTCTACGTCGCCGGGCTGCATGGGCATGTAAATCTTTTCGGCAGTCTTTCCCAAATGCTTCTCGAGAGTCTTTACAAAGTCCAGCAGGTTCACCGGATCGCCGTGACCGATGTTGTACAGACGGCATTCCTTCTTGCCGATTCCAGCCTCGAACACGCGGACCACCCCCTGGGCAATGTCATCGATGTAGGTAAAGTCCCGCATCATGTTCCCGTTGTTGAAAATCTTGATGGGCTTGTCATGCAAAATGGCATCTGCAAAAAGCCAGGGCGCCATGTCGGGCCTGCCCCAGGGGCCGTAAACAGTAAAGAACCTTAGGCCGGTAGCGTTAATCTTGTACAAATGGTGGTAGGTTTCCGCCATCAGCTCGTTACTGCGCTTGGTGGCTGCATACAAGCTAGAAGGCATGCAAACCGGGTCTTCGGTGCAAAAGGGCGTCTTGGTGTTTCGTCCATAGACGCTGCTAGAAGAGGCGTAGGTCAGGTGCTCCACCGGATTGAAACGGCAGCCTTCCAAAATGTTCAGGAACCCCGTGATGTTGCTGTCGATGTAGGCCTGGGGGTTCACCAGGCTGTAACGCACACCCGCCTGGGCGCCAAGGTGGATAACGCCGTCAAAATGTTCCCGCTCAAAAAGCCCCTTGATGGAGGCGGCATCGGCAAGGTCCATCTTCTCAAACCGGAAACTTGGATTGTCCAAGCGTTTTAGGCGGTCCTCTTTAAGCGAGACCTGATAGTAATCGTTCAGGTTATCAATGCCAACAACCTCATAACCCTTGGAAAGAAGGATTAGTGAAACTTCGCAACCGATAAAACCTGCGGCACCTGTAACCAGGACTTTCTTGGACATAACAGCACTCCGAACAATGTCATTCAAAAGATAAAAAAAGACGGCCTTTACGACCGTCTTCTTTTTCAAAAGGGTTTGATTACTTTTCGAATGGAACCAGTTCCACGCGGCGGTTCTGCTTACGACCGTGCTTGGAGCCGTTGCTTGCGATGGGCTTTTCGTCGCCGAATCCAACTGCACGGAGACGGTCAGATTCAACACCCTGCTGGATGAAGTAATCCACCACGGCCTGAGCACGAGCCTGAGACAGTTCCTTGTTCTTTTCGGGCTTACCCACGTTGTCAGTGTGACCCTGGACTTCCAGGTTAGCAGACGGAATCTGCTTCAGGAGAGCCACGATGTCATTCAAGGTGCCGTAGCTGTCCTTGGTGAACTTGGTGGAATTGGTCTGGAACTGGATACCCTGTTTCAGCTTGTTCAGGTCCTGCTTCTTGTTCAGCGGGCAACCCTTGGCATCAACCTTCACACCTTCCAGGGTGTAGGGGCACTTGTCCTGATGGTCGGGCACGCCGTCGTGGTCAATGTCCATGGGGCAACCGGTGCTGTCCACCTGAATATCCTTTTCGGTGTTCGGGCACTTGTCAAGGCCGTCAAACACACCGTCCCTGTCGGTATCAATGGGGCAGCCAGTGCTGTCAACCACGGTTCCTTCCTTGGTGTTGGGGCACTTGTCCAAATCGTCGGACACGCCGTCCTTGTCAAAGTCAGAGACGCAACCCGTGCTGTCTACGGAAGTGCCTTCCGGAGTGTTGGGGCACTTGTCCAGAGCGTCAGGAACACCGTCCTTGTCGGCATCTGCAGTACAACCGGTGCTGTCCACAGGTGTGCCGGCCTTGGTGTTCGGGCACTTGTCCTGGGCGTCGGGAACGCCGTCGCCATCGCGGTCGCCTTCGCAGCCTTCGGCATTCACTTCAGCACCTTCCGGAGTATTGGGACACTTGTCCATATCATCGGGAACGCCGTCCTTGTCGGTGTCGGCGGCACAACCCGTGCTATCGACCTTGGCGCCGGCCTTGGTGTTGGGGCAGCGGTCATCGGCATCGGGGATACCGTCCTTATCAAAGTCGCTTTCGCATCCGGTAGCGTCAATCTGGCGACCTTCCTTGGTGTTCGGGCACTTGTCCAGACCATCGGGAACGCCATCCTTGTCGGTGTCCATGGGGCAGCCCACAGAATCAACCGTCACGCCGGCTGCGGTATTGGGGCACTTGTCCGCACCGTCAGGAACGCCATCCTTGTCGCTGTCCATGGGGCAGCCATCCGCATCAACGGTAATGCCAGACAAGGTATGCAGGCACTTATCCTTGACATCGGGAACGCCGTCCTTGTCTTCGTCCTTCTGCTTGGAACGGTCCTTGCCGTCAAAGCGCCAAACGAGAGAGGCAGTACCGGCATAGAGCGGAGTCGGAGTGTAGTAATACGTGCTTACATTGTCGTTTTCGCCAGAGAAGGTGAGCTTGTAATCCTTGCTGTGTTCCATTTCCTTGTCGCCATCGAAGGTGAAGTTCCTGAGGGCGCGCACGGCAACATCAAGACCCATAGCGAAGTCGATGTTGAAGGGCAGGTGGAAACGGAAACCGGGGGTAAGCAACATGGGGTCAACCAGGGGGCTGCGAGGATATCCGGTATCTTCGACGCGGAATTCGCCGGAGAATTCAACAAAGGCGTCCATGAAGTCAAAGGGCATGACATTGATACCCGTACCATAGATCATCGTCACCGGCAGGTCGTGATCGACGGTATAAACAATTCCGGCATTGCCGTTCCAACGGACGGGGATGCCTATGTTCACGAAATCCAAGGTAAGGATCAAGTTTCCACCGATACCGAAGGCGTTAGTAGTGAAGGGGTGCGTTTCACCCTTGCTATTCAGGTACCAGGCATGGCGGGGGCGCACACCGGCAGATTCTTCGCCAGAAGGTACATAGGCGTCAACCTGGATGGCTGCCGTGAACAGTCTCTTTTGGCTGTCGAAAGGCATACGGACCTTGAACCACACGTTCAAGTCACCACGGCTAGTGGTCCACATGTTGTTGGAGCCGGAAGGACCATCAGACTTGGCGTGTTCGTAGTAGAGGGGCAGATTCAAGCCCAAATCCACAAACTCGTAAAGGCCCACGGAGGCGTTCACGTTGCCAGAAAGAGACGCAGACCAGTCATTAAAACCATAAGTCTTGCCATTGGAGGTATAGTTACCGCCACGGCTCAAGGACCAAGCGTCGAGAGCGATATTGCCACCCGTACCGATAGAGAACCCGAGCTGGCCATTAGTCTTGGTATTGTACTGATGGATACCATCAGAGCCACCCTGGATACCCGCCTGAGCAAACGCGAGGCTACATGCCAAAAGCGACAGAGTTATTATCTTTTTCATGAATAAATCCCCTAGATTTATAACTTTAGGGAAAATTATAGCAAAATTTTCAGTTATTACTCACAATATTTTAACTTTGCCCAGGAATGCAGCGAAATTAAGGCGTTTTAGGCAACCTGAAGGTATTTACGGGAATCAAAACAAGGTGATGTCAAACGATTTGCCCATACTTTCCATCGAAAACCTGCGTCGGGACTTCAAGATGGGCTCCGAGACGGTCCACGCCCTGCGGGGCGTGTCTTTCGACATTTTTCCGGGGCAGTTCGTGACCATCATGGGCACCAGCGGGTCGGGCAAGTCCACCATGCTGAACATATTGGGCTGCATGGACAAGCCCACCTCCGGCCACTATATTTTGGACGGGGAACACACCGAAAAACTTTCCCGGGACGCCCTGGCCCGCATCCGGGGCAAAAAAATCGGGTTCGTATTCCAGAACTACAACCTGCTAAACCGAACCACCGCCGTCGAGAACGTAGAGCTCCCCCTGCTTTACAACTCGGGAGTGTCTTCGGCGGAGCGCCGCCGCCGGGCCCTGGAAGCCCTGGATATGGTGGGGCTTTCCGACCGCGTGAACCACCTGCCCAACCAGATGTCCGGCGGACAGCAGCAGCGGGTGGCTATAGCCCGGGCCCTGGTGAACGACCCCGTTATCATTTTGGCAGACGAGGCTACCGGAAACCTGGACACCCGCACCAGTTACGAAATTATGATGATTTTCCAGGAGCTGCATAGGCAGGGGAAAACCATCGCCTTCGTGACCCACGAACCCGACATCGCCACCTTCAGCGAACGCACCATCACACTCCGAGACGGCCTTGTCAAAAAAGACGAAACCCACGAAATGCAAAGCGCGAAAGCCGCCTTCGATGCACTCCCCCCTCCAGAGACGTATGACTAATTCAAATTTCAGAGTTAGAATATAATTCTGAATTCCGAAATCCGAAATTACATCAACTCCGAAATCCGAACTCTGAACTCCGAATTCACCTATGTCTCCTATCACCCTCGCAAAGATTTCTCTTCGTGCCCTGCTGCGTAACCGCATGCGCACCTTCCTTTCGGTGCTGGGAATCGTCATTGGCGTAGCGGCGGTGATTACCATGGTGGCCATGGGCGAAGGGTCTCGCCAGTCCATCAAGGAACAGATGACCAGCATGGGCACCAACGCCATCATTGTCATGCCCAACTGGAACAGGCGTGGCGGCGTACAGGCGGAATCTTCCGAGATGTTGGAAGAAAAAGATGTCATCGCCATCCGGGAAAACGCAACCTACATTAACGGCGTGTCTCCCATGATTACCGTGAACGGGCAAGCCATCGTAGGAAACAACAACTCCCCCACCACCCTGAGCGGCATCTCCGCCGATTACCTCAAGATTCGCAACTACGAAATCGAAGACGGCGTGATGTTCGACGACGCTGCCGACCGCATGGCGAAAGTCTGCGTTATTGGCCAAACGGTGGTGAAGAACCTCTTTGCAGGCGAAAACCCCATCGGTAAGACCATCCGTTACAAGAGCATTCCGCTGAAAGTCATCGGCACCTTGAAATCAAAAGGCTCCGGAGATTTCGGGCAAGACAACGACGACGTGATTTTTACGCCCTATCAGACCGTAATGCGTAGGTTCTCGGCCACCACCAACATCCGGCAAATTTATGCCAATTCCATCGGCGAGGGCTATGCCGAAAAAGCCACCGCAGAGATCATGGGCATACTGAAGGAACGCCGTAACTGGACCAAGCCCACGGACCCCTTCCGGGTGTTCACGCAAGAAGAAATGATAACTATGGTCACCAGCACCTCGGACATGCTGGCGCTGGTGCTGACCGTTATCGCGGGCATTAGCTTGTTTGTAGGCGGTATCGGCATCATGAATATCATGTACGTGTCGGTCACCGAACGCACCAAGGAAATCGGGCTCCGCATGGCCATAGGCGCTCGCGGTCGCGACATTTTGATGCAGTTCCTTTTTGAATCGGTGACCATCAGCCTCATGGGAGGCGTCATAGGGATTCTCCTCGGGGTGGCTGCTTCGCAGATTGTAAAGACGGTTATGGGCTGGCCCATGATCGTGTCGTTTGCAAGCGTAATCATCAGCTTTGCCGTATGCTTTGCCACGGGAGTCTTTTTCGGATGGTACCCGGCCCGCAAAGCCAGCAAGCTGGACCCCATAGAAGCGCTAAGGTACGAGTAGATTCCTATTCGTTTTTACTCCCAAAAAGGGTTGAACGCCTTTATTTTTAACATCATGATTCCTCAAAAAGTGTATTTTTCAATGGTGAAAAGTACCATTTTGAGGTATCAATGAACAAATTGATAGTTTTGACTTATGTCCTGCGTGGCTTGGGCTTTGTGCTGGTGATTTTGAGCCTTTTTGGCCATAGCGTTTTGTTGAACCTTTTCCCGGGGTTAGAAGGAACCTCCATCAACCCCTTCTTCTATTCAGGCCTTGCGGTGTACCTTGTTGGCGCTACCATCTATTTCTTCGTGAACAAGAAGATTCGTGCCGACAAGCGCCGTCGCGAAATAGAAGAGACTGAAAGCCGGATTTTTGGAAAGAAGGACGACCAAGAGTAGTTTATGATTCAGATTGAGCATTTGCACAAGACCTACAGGAGCGGTTTCCTGATGAAACCGAAACTGGCGCTGAAGGATGTGAGCCTTCATGTGGAACCGGGTCAGATTTACGGTTTTATCGGCCCCAACGGGGCGGGCAAGTCTACCACCATCAAGGTGCTGACCGGCCTTTTGAATTTTGATTCCGGTAAGGTGTTGGTAAACGGCATCAGCCCCCGCGATGTCAAAAGTCGCCGTTTTATCGGATACTCTCCGGAACAACCCTACTTTTATGACTACCTCACCGGCCGCGAACTGCTCCAGTTCTACGGTAAGCTGGTGGGGTTAGAAGGGAACCTTCTGAACGAACGTATCACCTGGGCGTTGCAGTTGCTCCACGCCGACAAGGACTGGATTGACCGGCGCCTCCGTTCGTATTCCAAGGGTATGATGCAGCGTGTGGGAATTGCCCAGGCCATTCTCGGTAAGCCCAAACTGTTGATTCTGGACGAACCTATGAGCGGTCTTGACCCCATGGGCCGTCGCGATGTCCGGGAGGCCATTCTGGAACTGAACCGGGACGGGGTGACCATCTTCTATTCCAGCCACCTCCTGAGTGACGTGGAATCCATCAGCCATCGGGTGGCCATGATTGTGGATGGCCGTATCGTTCGTGAAGGAACCGTGGATGAAATTACGGATTCCTGCGGTATCGAATACCACGTGCGGACCCGCACCGCTATTGCGGCTAAGGACTTGCCCGAGGGCGTCGCCCTGGCAGGGCACCCCCAAGAAGTCATCTGTGCCGACGATGCCGCCCGTGACCGGCTGCTCCGCTACTGCCTGGATAACGGGATTGCGGTAGAAAAGATGGACCACAAGCGGCCGAGCCTAGAAGACATTTTGACCGAGGAGATTGCCCGTGCAGACGCTTAAGCATATCGGCATTATTGCCCTCAATACCTTCCGCGAATCTATCCGCGACAAGATTCTCTACAACATTGGTCTTTTGGCCGTGGGCCTAGCCCTGTTCAGCATCGTGCTTGGCGAATGGTCCGTGTTCGACCGGGCATACGTCATCAAGTCCACCACCCTGTCGGTGATGAGCCTTTCGGGGCTTTTGATTTCCATTTTCGTGGGTATCAGCCTGGTGCAAAAGGAAATCCAGAGGCGGACGGTTCTCACCCTGTTGTCCAAGCCCATCAGTCGCGCCACCTTCATCGTGGGCAAGTACCTTGGGCTGTTGGCGGTGGTGGCCGTCCATTTGGCGCTGCTCACCTGCATCTACTACTCCATCCTGTTCCTCACGAATTCAGAGCCTACGGTAAGCTTGCTGACGGCGATTTACCTGATTTTCTGGGAACTGGCTGTTGTGATTGCGGTAGCGCTTCTGTTCAGCAGTTTCAGCTCCACTATCCTGAGCGCCCTGTTCACCTTGGGCGTTTATTTTGCAGGCCACTTGAGCAACCAGCTTCTGGAGCAGATCCGTTTTGCTAGCCGCATGGGTGAGATGGGGGATACTTCTACGGCACTGCTTGAAAAGCTAGCCGTGGTGATTCACGCCGTGTTCCCGGGACTGTACCGCTACAACGTGACCAGCTACGTGGTTCACGGGCTGGCTTTGCCGGACATGTATCTTTTCTGGAATACGGTTTACGCAATCGGTTATGTTGGTGTTTTCTTGGCCATCGCTAGTTGGTGGTTCAGCCGGAGGGATTTCCTATGAGAAATCAGTATATGGCACAGGTCCTCGTCCACAACAAGGTGGTCACGGAGGACCAGGTCAAGGCCCACTGGGGCGAAATTACGGAATCTATGGACATTGGCCAGGTTCTGGTCAAGGCGGGTATTTTGCAGCAGGCCATGTATGCGAAGGTCCTTGCCTTTGTGCAGAACCTGGAAGCAAAGCATGCTGCCGCTAATGCTGCTGCGCAGGCTCAATCGGCGGCCCCTGCCCCGAAGCCAGCTCCAGCCGCAGCTCCGGCACCCAAGCCTGCTCCTGTAGAGGCGAAGCCCGCCGTGGCAGAACCTGTAGATGATGAACCTGCCCTGCAGATCGAGGGCAACAACATTTATGGAGAATCTTCTTCGTCCAATATGGTGGTAGAAAAGGTATCCGGTCTAGAAACCACCAGCATTTCGACCATCAGCATTGCCGAAGAGACTGGGGAAGATTCAGCAGAAGAAGGCGAGCAGGAACTGCCGCGTCAGTTCGCCCTTTCTTCCGGAGAGGGAACGGCGGTAGAAGCGCCCCAGACTCTGCTCCCCATCATGTCCTTAAAAAAGATGATTGCCTTCGCCCGTCAGTACGGCGCTACGGACATCTACCTTTATTCCAACCGTCAGGTGGTCATGCGCCAGTCCGGTGCGCTGTTCCCGGCTACCGAACAGGTGGTGGACAAGACCCGCATCTCTGAACTTTTGGCCGAAGCCTCGGAAGGCTTTGCCGACGGCTACCAGGTGGTGGCGGGCAAGAACTTCAGCAGGACCATCGCTCTTGCCGGTGTGGGCCGTGCCCGCATTTCCGTAACCTGGAACGGGGTCGTTCCCAGCGTGTCTATCCGGGTGATTCCTACGGAGGCGGCGGCTCTGGATTCTCTGAACCTTCCGCCTTTCTGCACCCAGTTTGCAGAACTCAACAGCGGCCTTGTGCTGGTAGCTGGGCCTTCGGCCAGCGGGCGCACCACTACGGTGAACGCCTTCGCCGAAACCATTGCCGCAAACCGTCCGTGCTACATCCAGACCATCGAACGCCCCATCGAGAGAATCTTGCAGACAGGCGGTGGTGCTCTGGTGCAAAAAGAGGTTGGCCTCCATGTCCGTACGGGTCTAGACGGTATCGCCCTTGCCATGCGTGACGGCGCCGACGTGATTTGCTTTGACCACTTGGAAAATGTGGACGAACTGAACCTGCTTTTGCAGGCCGCCAATTCCGGTGCTCTGGTGTTTGCCGTTACCCGCGGGAACAACATCCACGCCTTGCTTTCGAGGCTCCTGGTTTCTGTTCCCGAAAGCGGACGGTCTTCTTTGGCCGGTTCCTTGGCAGACCAGCTGAAGGGCGTTATCGTGCAGCATTTGGTTCCTGTGGTGGACAACCAGGGCCTGGTTCTTGCCGCTGAAGCGGTGCGGGTGACGCCTACCATTGCGGGCATGATCCGCAAGGGCGATCTGTCTCAGCTGAATGCCGCTATCAGTAGCCAGCGGGACCAGGGCGTTACTCTGGACGATTCCCTGCAGAAATGCGTGGAAGCGGGTTACATCGACGGTGTAGAGGCCTGGAAACGGGCAAACGACATTAGACGCTTTGCGGCGTATCATCCTGCAGGCGGGGAGGCATAAAGATGGCTGCAGAAATTGAATCTCTTTTGGAATATGCCGTCAATACCGGCAGTAGCGAACTGATTATAACCGAAGGGGCTGCCCCTGCAATTCGCTTGGCAGGGCAGGTCTGCGCCGTTCCCGACGCTCCGGTTATTCCCTTTGGTTCCTTGGCTGAATTCTTGGGCTCCCTGGAAGGGGAATCCGGCTCCATGATTGGCGGTCCTTGGCAGGGCATGCGCTGGCGTGTGCGGTATTTTCGTGAGGCTCTCGGTAACGGGGCCGTATTCCGTCCGCTCTTGAACGAGTGCCCGGATTTTACCTCTCTCGGGATTCCTCCTGTTCTGGAAAATATGCTGGGCTTTAGCTCCGGTCTGGTGCTTTTTGCAGGTCCGGCATGCTCCGGCAAGACCACCAGCGCCACAGCCTATGTGGGCGCCCTTTGCGAATCCAAGATTTTAAGGGCCTGCTTCTTGGACAAGGCCCAGGAACTTCCTGTAAAGCAGGGGAGCAGTCTCATTCTCGAAGATTCCGTGGGTGGAGTTGCCGAAAAAGTGGACCAGGCTATCCGTAGCGGAGTTGACCTTCTGTGGATGGGCGATTTTGATTCCAGCATTTTACTGCCTATGTTGCGGGCTGCCGAAGCTGGCGCCTTGGTGGTGTGCAACGTGACCGCCGGCAATTCCGCTGGCGCCCTGGACGCTCTTGTAGCTGCCGCCAAACCCGAAGACAAGGCTTTGGTCCGGACCATGCTTTCTTCTGTACTGAAGGCGGTGGTGGTGCAGCGCCTGCTTCCGGGAGCTGCCGAAGGTTCCGGTGCCGTTGCCGCCTGGGAAGTGCTTTTCAATTCCCAGAACGTGGCCATGTGTGTCCGCACCGGAGACCATTTCAAGCTGCCGTCGGTCATTGCGGCTTCGGCTTCCGAGGGCATGATGCTGATGGACGACAGCCTTGCAGAACTGGTGCGTTCCGGGTACGTGGCTCAAGAGGTGGCGGCTAAGTATGTGGCCAATCCCGCAAGGTTTGCCTAGGCGGTTTATGCCGAAGGTGGCGGCCATCCTGTTGGTCGCTTTTTCCTTGTTGCCTGCAGAACCAGCCGACAGTCTGCTGTCGCAGATGACGGTTGCCCAGGATTCTACGGCGCAGGCCCCTGCGGATAGTCTTGTTCCCACTACATCTGAACCTCTAGCCCCGAACCTCGAGCCTCAAGCCTCTAGTCCTGACAGCGGGGGCGTTGCGGGGGTGTCCCCCGCAGAGGGGGTAGCGGAAGACTTGACTTGGACCCTATCGCTTTGCTCCAGGGTGACATAAGTCAAGGCTGTAGCGAGGGGGAGGCTTCCCCCTTCCTAATTCAGATTTGTGAGTTCGGATTTCAGAGTTGAATTTTTGAAAAATTTGAACTTCGAATGCTGAAGTTTTATGATAGTAGGCTGTAAAATCTGAAAATAACTCCGAATTCCGAAATCTGAATTCCGAATTTACTACATTTGAGCCCGGAACAATTTTATTTAACAGAGGTTCAAAAAATGAATTATTTCAATTCTATCCCTATGCGTCGCCAACTCGAAGAAATTGGCCACTGCCGTTTCATGGAACATTCTGAATTCAGCCGTGGTGTTGAAGCCCTCAAGGGCAAGAAGATCGTGTTCGTCGGTTGCGGTGCTCAGGGTCTCCATCAGGGTCTTGACCTGCGCGATAGCGGCCTCGACGTCTCTTACACGCTCCGCAAGGAAGCCATCGAACAGAAGCGCCAGTCCTGGAAGAACGCTACTGAAAACGGCTTCAAGGTCGGTACCTACGAAGAAATGATTCCGGATGCAGACCTCGTTTGCAACCTCACACCGGACAAGCAGCACCACAACGTGATTCCGGCCATCATGAAGCTCATGAAGAAGGGCGCCGCCCTCTCTTACAGCCACGGCTTCAACATCGTTGAAGAAGGCCAGGAAATCCGCAAGGACATCACCGTGATCATGGTCGCCCCGAAGGGCCCGGGTTCCGAAGTCCGTAGCGAATACGTTCGCGGTTTCGGTATGCCCTGCCTTATCGCTGTGCACCCGGAAAACGACCCCGAAGGTAAGGGTTGGGACTACGCCAAGGCTTACGCCGCTGGCCTCCATGCCGACCGTCCGGGCGTTCTCGAAAGCTCTTTCGTTGCCGAAGTGAAGTCCGACCTCATGGGCGAACAGACCATCCTTTGCGGTATGCTCCAGACCGGCACCATCCTTTGCTACGACAAGATGGTGAAGGAATTCGGCGTTGAACCGGCTTACGCGGTCAAGCTGCTCCAGTACGGCTGGGAAACCATTTCCGAAGCCCTGAAGCACGGCGGCATCACCAACATGATGGACCGTCTCTCCAACCCGGCCAAGATCCGCGCAACGGAACTCGCCGAGAAGATGAAGAAGATCATGAAGCCGCTCTACCAGGAACACCAGGACAACATCATCTCTGGCAAGTTCTCCAGCACCATGATGGTCGACTGGGAAGCCGGCGACAAGGATTTGCTCAAGTGGCGTGGCGAAACGGGCGAGCTCGAATTCGAAAAGGTCGAAGCTACCGACAAGGTAATCACCGAACAGGAATACTTCGACCGCGGCGTTCTCATGACCGCCATGATCAAGGCAGGTGTGGAACTCGCATTCGAAACCATGTGCTCCGTGGGCATCAAGCCGATGAGCGCCTACTACGAATCTCTCCACGAAACTCCGCTTATCGCGAACCTCATCGCTCGTAAGAAGTTGTACGAAATGAACCGCGTGATCAGCGACACCGCCGAATACGGTTGCTACCTGTTCGCCAACAAGTGCGTGCCTCTGCTCGCCGACTTCATGAAGAACGAAGTGAAGAAGGACGACATCGGCGCTATTTACGGCGAAGGCAAGACCACCGCTGTGGATAACGAAGAACTGATCAAGGTGAACAAGAACATCCGCAACCACCCCGTTGAAGAAGTGGGCGCTTGGTTGAGAGACCGTATGTCTGGTATGACCAAGGTTGTGTAATCGCGCCCTCTCATATTGAACATTTTCAAGAGCCTGTCAAGTTAACGCTTGGCGGGCTTTTTTTTGTTGTAGTCTTTTCCCATTTTTTTTATCTTTGTGAGGTTGAATTTTTGATTAATTGATAGGCGAAAAAAAGATGTTCAAAGTAGGTTTTGATAACGAAGCGTACCTGAAGACCCAGTCCGAAAAGATTGCGGAACGCATTGCAAAGTTTGGCGGAAAGCTTTACCTGGAATTTGGCGGAAAACTGTTCGATGACCATCACGCATCCCGCGTGTTGCCTGGCTTTGCGCCCGACAGTAAAATCCGCATGCTGGAAAAGATCAAGGACAAGGCCGAAGTCATTATCGCCATCAACGCAGGCGATATCGAGAAGAATAAGGTCCGCGGCGACCTGGGCATCACCTACGACCGGGATGTGATCCGGCTGATCGATGTGTTCCGGGGCTTTGGGCTGTATGTCAGCTCTGTGGTGCTGACCCGGTATAACGATAAGGATATCACCCGGGCATTCCAATCCCGTTTGGAATCTATGGGTATCCGGGTATACCACCATTACGATATTGAAGGGTATCCTTCTGATATTGCCCATATCGTCAGCGACGAAGGCTATGGCAAAAACGATTTTATTGAGACCACCCGGGAATTGGTGGTGGTCACCGCCCCTGGACCCGGCAGTGGCAAATTGGCTACTTGTATGAGCCAGCTATACCACGAGCATAAACGGGGCATCCAGGCGGGCTATGCCAAGTTTGAGACATTCCCTGTGTGGAATCTGCCCTTGAATCACCCGGTAAACCTGGCATACGAGGCAGCCACAGCGGACTTGACCGATGTG
>CALATK010000068.1 GCA_937891805.1 uncultured Fibrobacter sp.
CATTTTCCCTTTCAGCGGCAGCGCGACGCACATCGGCATTGTCCTTCAGCACCCTCCTGAACATGCCCCAATCCCCCGATATTTTCTTTCGACGGAAAAATACGATAAGGGCTACCGTGCCCAAAAGAACCGCATGCAGAATATAGGGAAACTGTTCCATCTTCTTTATCCTTGTTTAATGTTTGTTTTATTTTGGGGCCGTGGCCGCAGGCGGCCTAGGCCCCGTAGGCTACCGCCTTTGGCGGTTGCCTACAGTTAGGGGACTCCTACGGAGTCCCTCGCTGCTAGTCCTGCAAACAACGAACTGAAAACCCGTAGCCCTTATTGTAGTTGTTGTCCAGGCGCCCATAGTCGCTGCTGTAGCGCAAGCCCATGATGTACGCGTTGAGGCTACCGTTCTCCGAAGAACTCCAGAAGTACGCGCGGTAGCCAACTTCGTCGAAGAAGTCATAGATGTGCCTGAGGCCAGCAGGCAAGGCGGAAAACCCGAAGGCATCCTCGTTGGTGATGCCGCTATAGGCTTCCCAGCCGGTCGTGGCCTTGAGTTTCTGGCCCGCCGTGGACTGACCGCCCACTGCCGTGAACAGGGTTTGCCATTCTGCGTCTGTCGGCAGGTGCCAGCCCGGCGGGCAAATCCCCCGTTTTTCAGGCAGCGTACAGGCCTTGCCGTAACCGCAATCCACACCGTTGCCACCGTTATAGAGCCTGACGGAGTCAATTGCCGCCGCCCAGGTGTATAGGCGACCATACTTGACGCAACTGTCTGGTTTATTGTTGTAACACCAGGATTTGCCCTTTAGACTCGGAGTCGTTACACTATCGGCATAGTCTAGGTTTTCCGCCATCCAGGTCTGCGTCCCTATGGTGGTCATTTTATATATCTTATACTGTGTGGGGCGAGAATCGCAAAAATGGGTTTTGTAGTTGTAACGCTCCGACTCCGATGAACAGATCCCGCTCACTGAGCAGCAGCGGGTAACATCCACAACGCTGCCTCCTTGACACTCGTTGAATCTCACATCATAAGATTGTCCCCCACACAAGTCGTAAACCCGATTATCGGAACAGAACTCGACAGACACATCATAACTCGCCCCACCACAAAAATCGTATAGATGATTACCTGAACAGAACTTTGCCATCACATCGTAACTTGTGCCTCCGCACTTGCTGTATACCTGATTTTCTTGGCAGAATTCCGTTGACACATTGTAACTTTCACCACCGCACAAATCGTAGAGTTGATTACCCGAGCAGAACTTTGC
>CALATK010000069.1 GCA_937891805.1 uncultured Fibrobacter sp.
GGCAAAACCCCAGTCACAAAGCATGGGAGAAGGCCAGGTGTTGCAGGACCCCTACCCCTTCGACAAGGCCCGCCTGGTGGTGCGGGAGATGGTAGATACGGTATCCATGCGCCTGGTGGAAAACGACCTGGTGGCCAAGGGCATGGTGCTTACGGTAGGTTACGATAGGGAGAATGTGGACAAGGGAATTTACCACGGCGAAACGGTGCAGGATTTTTACGGACGCACAATCCCGAAACCCGCCCACGGTACCGCCTCCATCGGGCACTACACTAGTTCCCAATCCGCCTTTGCCGAGGCGGTCATGCGGCTTTTCGACCGGATTGTAGACCCGCAACTGACGGTGCGCCGCCTGAACCTGGTGGCCATCGACGTGGTAGATGAAAGCAACCAGGGCTACGACCTGTTTACCGATGCCCAAAAGCAGGAGCGTGAAAAGAAACGCCTCAAGGCGGAACTGCTCATCAAGAAACGTTTCGGCAAGAACGCCATCGTCAAGGGCATGGACCTGCAGGAGGGCGCCACCACCGTAGAGCGGAACGGACAAATCGGAGGACACCGGGCGTAGTCATGAGTTGTCAGTTGTGGGTTATGAGTTTTAATTATGGACTAAAATATTTTTGTACTTTTCTCAGAGGCGCATAGCGCCGACTCATGACTCAAGACTATTCAGACATAATAGACCTGCCCTACCCGAGGGACGACTGGAATTTTCTCATGAAGCACCCCCGCATGAGCATGGAGTCCCGTGCGAAGATTTTCGCCCCCTTTGCGGCCCTGCGGGGCCACAGCACCGCCCTTGCCAAGACCGCCGAGCAGAAACTGGACGACGTGGCCCATGAATTGACGTTGGACGACCAGGAATTTTAAAGGCCCCTCGCTTGCGCGGGGGCCTTGCTCCTGAATGGTTTTTGCAGCGTTTTTTACTTCAATCGAATGGCCTTGACCATCTTCTGGCTGCCCTGACGGATAACCAGGAAGGCAGCTCCCTGGTAACTTGTTTCCAGGGAGACGCTGTTGGCCCCACGGGTGGCGTTCACGTTTTTGCTTGTAATCACCTGACCCAGACTGTTCATGAGGGCAACACTTGCACGGCCTGTTGTTGCTGTGTTGAAGTTAGCTGTAATGACGCCTTGTTCCACAGAGAGGTGGAGGCTTTGAGAAACTGAAGCCGCCCTTACTATGGAAGTCGGCGTAATGACTTTTGCGTTTGTCGCTCCGGCGTCAGTTGTGATTCTTTTTGCCGTGACGACACCCTCAATTTCCGGTTCGCTCTTGTTGAAGTCCTGCAACACGACGTAGGTGCCGTCTGCTTTATAGAGACGGACTTCGTCAATGACGATTGTTCCGGAAAGGCCAGTTCCATAGACGTTCAAACCGAGCGCCATAACATTGCTTTGGCTGCCTACTTTGCCGTTGTTCGGCTTTGTGAAATCAAGACCGTTTGCGCCAAAGGGGATTTTGTATTCTGCCCAAGAGGTTGATTCTTCGGTGTTCTTTAGGTTGAAGTCACTCCAAACCCATTCGCCGGACATTTCAAAAATGCTGATGGTGTGCCAACCATAGTCTGCACCGGTAAGGGGGGCATCCGTAACATTGGTTTTCATTACAAAGGAGACTGCGTTGTAGTTAGACCAATCAGCGCCGCCGACAGCAATGCGCAATGTGCCTACTTCGCTGGAATCGCTACGTGTAGCCTTGTAAGTAAGTTCAACAGACTGGTTGGCGTCAGAACAGGCCGCCAATTTCTTTTCAATAAAACTGGAACCTGTAAGGTCGGATAAACCATATACACTGCGGAGTGCATTGATTACTTCCAAATCGACTATTTCTCCGATAGTTCCGTACTTGGACTGGCGCCTGATATAGGCCATGTTGTCGTATTGGTCGGCTTCGTTACCCATGTCCCAAAGGATGGGAACCAAACCGTATTCCTTGGCGGCGGCAGCGACATCCTTGTGCCATTGGACGCGGCCTCTCAGGTGATTTTCAAGGCTGGTGCAGGGAACATCCGGGGTGCGGACATTGGCGCCAAATTCACCGACAATGACCGGATAGCCCTTGTCGGCGTAGTTGGTCTTCATCTTCTGGAATTGCGCTCTGACATGGGCGTTGGTGTAATCGCTTGCATCAGCCTTTCCTGTCCATGCGTTATAGCCGGCATTGCGCTTGGGGTCTGTTCCGATAAAGTCGGCACCGTAGAAGAATTGCGGGATAATCATCTCGTTGTTAGGAGCACCCCAGTCTTGTTCCCCTTCCATAAGGGTAAACTGATAGGGGTCGTAGTAATGGACCTCAAACATCAGGCGCCCCGTTGCAGGATCGGTGGGGAATGTGGATGTAGGGGCGTTGGCGACAGATTTGTCGATGTCGGTATTAAGCCCCTGGATAATCAGTGTTCGCGTAGCGTTGTTGCCGCCTGTATTGCGAACAGTGGTGATGAATGTCTGGTAATAGGACATCAGCGTGGTTACATGTGCTGATGTCCAGGTGTTTATGTTGGGGCCGGGTTCGTTTGCGCCCGCGAAGAGCAGGTGCTGGTCGTAATTCTTGAACTTGTTGGCTATCTGGGTCCAATAGTTTTGCAATTTCGTATTGATGCTGTCATTGACAGTAGTGCCGATGTTATTTTGGAACCAGCCGTCAGGATTTTCGTGGTGGATGTTCAGGATGACATAGAGTCCTTCTGCAATGGCCAGGTCTACTACCGTCTTGACGGAATCCAGCCAACCAGAATTGATGACTCCATTGCTTGCGTGGGTGTCCCAGGCGCAGGGAATACGTACGGTAGAGAACCCTGCCGCCTTGATTCCCTCGAACACTGGCGCAGTCGGGAACGGGTTGCCCCATGCGGTGGGGTCGTTCGGAACTTCCATGGAGTTTCCGATGTTGAAACCGAAACCCATTTCGCTTATCAGGGCAGAAGCTTGTGGAAGGTCTGCCGCGAGAGCGAGAGAGCCGCTGGCCACAATGGCCAACCCAAACGCGGCTGTCATTTTCAAGATATTCATACTCAATCCTTTTTTTGTTAATATCCCGGTGTAAATATAACTTGAACCGGCGAAAATCCGTAGGCCAGTTTTGTTTACAATGTGGACATATTGTCCAAAATAAACAGGTTTGTAAGAATTGGGTAAGTTATCGCTTGCCCTTGTATTCCGCAAAGGCCATGCCCATGACGATGGTGGCGGCTCCTGCCCAGGCCACAGGAGAGATGCGTTCCCCGATGGTAATCATGGCGGTGACGATGGTTACCAGGGGCAGGGCGTAGACATAGTTGCTGGCCAGGACCGTACCCAGTTTTTCGAGGACGGTGTTCCACGCCACATAGCCCAGTAGCGAAGAGAATATGGCGAGGCACAAAAAGTTAAACGCCACTACGGGTTCGGCAAAGTTTTCCCAAGGAATGAAACGCCCTTGCAGGTGTTCTGCAGCCATGAGGGGGATGGAACTGACAATGCTGTAGAAAAAAATTTTCCGGGTGATGAACAGGGTGCTGTACCGCGCCTTGAAGGGCTTGAGGCTCAGGGAGTAGATGGTCCAGAGGATGGCCGCCGCAAAGGCCAGAAAATCCCCCAGGGGCGAAAGCTTTAAAATGAATTTGCCGTTGAGGACCACCAGCACCATCCCTACGAAGGTCAGCAGGGAACCCAGGACCTGTCTGGACTTGAGCCGTTCGCTTTTGAACAGGAGCCCGCCAAAAATCATGATGAGCAGCGGGTTGGTACAGACGATGAGGGACACGTTAGAAGATGGCGACAGGGTGAGGGCCGTGTTTTCTGCCCAAAAATACAGCGTACCGCCGGTGATGCCGCTGATGAACAGCAAGAACTCGTCCTTGAAGTTTTGCGCCAGGATTTTCTTGTGGTTTATGGCCAGCAACAGCAGGTAGGTGAACACGAACCGGATAAAGAACACCTGTACCGCCGAAAAACCGTGGGTCAGCAGGACCTTGGTACTCACAAAGCTCGTGCCCCAGAAGATTACGGTGGCAACGGCCAATATGTGCCAGATGGCGGTGCTGTTTTTCATCGCGAGAAATGTAGAAATAAGAGACTAGGAGCTAGAATACAAGGGAGGGGCTAGAGACTAGAGATTAGGATTTAGTGAACAAGAATCACGCACTTCGTGCGTCTGGAACGAATGGCGAAGCCATGATATTTTTCTCTAACCCCTAAATCCTAGATCCTAGCCCCTGAATTCTAGATTCTAAACCCTGAATTACTATATTCTTTTTGTATAAACCTGGAGTTTTTTTATGGAAATCAAATGGCTTAATCCCGATGCAAAGTTTGACCGCCTGGTTTTGGCAGGCGATATTGGTGGCACCAACACGAACCTTGGCCTGGTGGGCTACAAGGATGGCAAGTTCACGCTGATTCTTGAAACGGTGTGTCCCTCCAAGGATATCGACGGTCTTGACGCTCCTATCCGCGAGACCCTCAAGCTTGCCGCGGAAAGCCGGGCTGACCTGAAGCCGAGCCACGTGTGCATCAGCGCCGCGGGCCCGGTGGCCGCCAACAAGTGCGTCATGACGAACCTCCCGTGGAGCGTGGATGGCGATGCCCTCACTGCGGCGACCGGCATCCCGACACTTGTCATCAACGATTTTATGGCCATCAGCTACGGTATCCCGACGCTGGACGTGGACGACCCCAAGCAGATTTTCAAGCTCACCCATACCGACGGCAGCCAGCCGGCTCCCCAGAAAGCGACCAAGGCGGTCATCGGCCCGGGTACCGGCATGGGTGTCGGCTTCCTCGCGTTCGACGGCTAGAAGTACATCCCCGCAAGTTCCGAAGGCGGGCACTCTACCTTCGCACCCTTCGACAAGGATTCCCAGGAATTCCACGACTACATGGAAAAGAAAATCGGTACTGTGCCCGGTGTGGAACCGCTTGTGTCCGGCATGGGGCTGCGCAACATGTACGAATGGTGGAAGGAGACCCGTGGCGTTCCTGACAACGAAGCCTTCAAGAAGATTGAGGAAACTGAACCCAACGATCGCCCCAAGTACATCAGCCGCGCAAGCGATACCGACCCGGTGGCCGCCGAGATGATGCGCCTGTTCGTGAAGATGCTGGCTCGCTTTGCAAGCGATGCCTCCACGCTGTTCTTGCCCCTGGGTGGCCTCTACCTGGCCGGCGGTACGGTACAGAAGGATTTGCGCTGGCTCGAACGCGACAACCTGTTCATGAAGTATTTCGAGAAGAACTACAACCCGAACATCCGTCCTCTCCTGAACAGGATTCCGGTGTATATCATCAAGGATTACAGCATCAGTCTGTACGGTGCGGCCAACGCAAGCCTGAACTTGCAGAAGTAATTCCGCATTTTATGGAGAACTGCTAGGCGTATTGTCTTTAATACAACGAACAGGGTTGTATTGATCGCTTGAATTGTCGTATCCGCTAAAACCGCTCCTGACGACAATTTGATAAGCTTTATCATATTTTTGTCGTTTGCTTGACATTGTCCAAAATACTGCGTAGGGCCCTAAACCTTCGTTTGTTACTGGATAAATCGACATCCCATAATCGTCAGTGCTGTTTTGGTCCACGCCCTTCCAAACACCCCATTCGCTTGTTGACTGTAGTTTTTTGGGGTCTCCCGACGCAATTTCTAGATTTTTAAATTCTTCCTTGAGGGGTAAACGCCAACCTGGTGGGCAGGCGTCCATCGCATCGTACCATGTATACGCCCTCCCGTATTTTCTACAACCTTCATCGTTTTTTTCTGCACATGGTGCCCCGGTATTGTATCGGAGATTCTCTGCAAACCATGTTTGCTTACCTATAGTTACAATCTTGTAAGTGCTATTGTCTCTTGTGTCATGAAATGTTTCTTTTACCACTGCCGTTGGGTCTATGAATTTGTCATTTAGGTTTTTCGTGATGTTTCCCTTGTTGCAATCAAAATCATAATTTTTTACGCACCTAACATACAGGCCGTGATCTTTTGTATGCTCTGAGCTTAGGGTGTATTCGTGTTCGTATATCTGTAAAGTGACCGCTATATTTTTGCTAGTATAAGAATCAATCCATATTGCAGATTCTTCTCCAATACCTTTAAACGCACCTCCCATTTTCCACGAAAAGCCTCCTGGTAAAAAGGACAAGCCTAAGTCATCTGTTCCATAATATGTGGTGTCGACGGTATTGTTGTGAATGAATTTACTTACTCCCCATGTCTTGGATGCGAGTTTAATGCCTCTTTTTGCTCTATCTGGCTCTTTCAATACCCGCATTAAATCTTTTTCGTCTCTAAGATTGGCCAAATGCCACCCTGATGGACAGGCCTTTCGAGCTTCGCGGAAAGTGTAGAGACGTCCGTATTTTTTGCAGTTTGCCTCGTCGTTGTCGTAACACCAACTGCTATCTGTTTTTACATTCAGGTTTTCCGCCATCCAGACCCGGTCTCCGATTTGAACCGTCCTAAATCCGGGGAATTCATCCGCCACTTTGGTAACCTGCTGTATTTCTTGGCTGCCGTTATTGGTTGGCTTGGTAGATGACTGTGAAGACTTCGACATCTTTATTAGGATGGTTCCGCTAACCATAAGAACAATGACTGCCAAAAATATCCATATACTTTTATTCATTATTTTAGCCCCTCTTTAAAACACATAGACCTCGATAACGTTTTTTATTGATTTTTGGCTGAAAAAAAATGCAGGTGTAAAGGGCCCCTCTCTTTACCAGGAGACGGTCTGGTCAAAGACCTCTCCACGCGTCTGTCCCTTATTGTGTGAGGCGGAAATGCTTACACTGCCTTGTTCGTTGATTTCGCGTTCGGCGGTACCGTATGTCATGATGCCGGTGGCGCTCATGTCGGAAGAGTTAAACGACATTGATTTGTGAGAATCGCTGAAGGAGCCCTTTACTTTTAGGGTCCCGTTCAATGTGGCTTTGCAAACAAGTTTGCCGTCTGTTGATGTGACTATCTGCTTGACATTGACTAATGTGTAGGTTAAGTCTACTGTCGTAATGTCTACATCCGAGGCCGTGTTGGTAGACCCAGTCACCTTGATGGCACCGCCGTAGGGGCCTTCAACATCTGCATCGACATTGCCAGTGGGTTTGCCAGCAAAATTTTGGTTGTATGTATCGGCCTCCAAGACGACTATTGCATATGACAGGAAATTGTAAAAATCCTTGTTGGATATGAAATCCACGGAATTATCATCGTCAGCGCATGCGGTGAACAATGATGTGATAATCAACATCATTGATAAAAGGATTGAGTTTTTGATGCTTTTCATGGAGCCCTCCCCTAAGGTTTTCAAATAAAAATAATATAAAATAATTCGAAAAGTTTGAATCCTGTTACTTTTTTCTAAATTTGGCCCCATGCTTTTTTCAGAACTTCCTCTGGCAAACCCCTTGCAGCGCGCCATCCGTGCCGTAGGTTACGAAACGCCCACCCCCATCCAGGAACAGTCTATCCCGAGCCTGCTCGAAGGCAAGGACCTGCTGGGGATCGCCCAGACGGGCACTGGCAAGACGGCGGCATTCGCCCTGCCGATTTTGCAGTTGCTTCTGGATTCCGGAAAGTTCCGTGCGCCCAAGACCTGCCGGGCCCTGATCCTGCTTCCTACTCGGGAACTTGCCATCCAGGTGGAGGAGTGCTTCAAGCAGTACGCCCAGTTTACGGCTATTTCCAGTACCTGCATCTTTGGCGGCGTCGGAGATGCCTCCCAGAAGAACTGCCTGGTCCGGGGTGTTGACGTGCTGGTGGCGACTCCGGGGCGTCTGCTGGACCTTATCGGCCAGAAGGCGGTTTCCTTGAAAGCCCTGGAATTCTTTGTGCTGGATGAGGCCGACCGCATGCTGGACATGGGGTTCATCCACGATATCCGTAAGGTGGTGGCGCTCCTTCCGCAAAAGCGCCAGAACCTGTTCTTCAGCGCCACCATGCCCGACGACATCACCAAGTTGGCATCAACCATCCTCCGGCCGAACCCGGTCCGTGTGGAGGTGGCGCCCCAGAGCACGCCCATCGAACGCATCCGTCAAGAACTGTACCGTATCGACAAGCGCCGCAAGGGAGCGCTCCTGAAAGAGCTGTTACTGGAAAACACCGAGATGAAGAAGGTGCTGGTCTTTAGCCGCACCAAGCACGGCGCCGACAAGATTGTCCGGGTGCTGGAAAAGGCGGGAGTCAAGTGCGCCGCCATTCACGGCAACAAGAGCCAGACCCGCAGGCAGGAGGCCCTTAAGAATTTCAAGGACGAAAAAATCCGGGTGCTGGTGGCTACCGACATCGCCGCCCGCGGAATCGACGTGGACGACGTCTCCCACGTGTTCAACTACGATTTGCCCGACGTTCCCGAGACCTTTGTGCACCGCATAGGCCGCACCGCCCGTGCGGGCAAGGACGGCATCGCCATCTCCTTCTGCGCCCCCGACGAGGAGCAGGACCTGCGTGCCATCGAGAAGCTCACCAAGATAAGGATTCCCGAAGGCGACAAGGCCATATTCGAGAAGTTGCCGCCCCCGCAGAAGGAGACCCCCGAAAGCGAGATGCGCAACGCCCGGGGTCGCGGATCCCCAAAGCCCCCGCGGCACCAAAAACCGGCCCAGAACTCAAAACCGGCACAGGCATCGCCCCAAAAGCCCAAGCAGCAGCCTCCAAAACCGGCACAACCTGTGCAACATGCCGAGCCCGAGACAAGATCCGGACAGCCCCAACAATCCGGTCACCACAAGCGTCGCCGCAACCGCCCCGGTTCAAAGGCCCGCCGCCGTATGCGGGAGCTATCTAATTCCAACGGATAGAAAATCCTATCTTTGCATTAGATGGAAAAATCTCCGACAAATGTCAACTCCAAGCCGAACTACTTTCCGGCTATTGACGGGCTTAGGCTTTTGGCCAGCGTGAACATCGTGATGCTCCACCTGGGCAGTTCCAGCGCTTTGGGCTACATGCAGGACTGGAAATGGCTCATGCCCATTATCAGCGCTCCCGCCTTTGCGGCGGGCATCTTCTACGTGTTTGCGGGATTCTTGTTTGCAAGCAAGTTCAGCGATCCGGAACGGCGCATCCCCGTGATTCCCTTCATGTTCGCCCGCATCGCGAAACTCTACCGTCTGCATTTTTTCATGACGCTCTTGATGTTCGTGGTGCTGGTGTTCAAGTTCAGCGGCTACACCCACCTGCCAGGGCTTTCTGAAATCGGCGACTGTGCCTCGGCGGGTCTTGCCAAGATGACCCACCCCTGGCGGAGCCTATTTTTGCACCTTACCCTCACCTGGTCCATTGTGCCTGACCTGGGCATGAAACTGAATGAGCCTTCTTGGTCACTGACCAGTTTTTTTATGTGCTACGCTATCACGCCCTGGTTCAGCCGCTGGCTTTTCCGCCAGAATTACCGCACGCTCTGGGTGCTGTTCGGCACGCTGTTTATCCCTGGAATTCTGTGGGCGGTTTTCTTCGGAGCTTCCGACAACCTGTGGTTCAGCGGCTACGAGGCCAAGTACCGTTTCTTCCACATTTTTGCGCCGGTCCGTATTTTTGAATACCTGTTCGGCATGGTGCTTTTCCGCCTGTACAGCGAGGGCGGTTTCGATTTTCTCAAGAAGAAATTTGCAAGCGGCGTTGCCCAGGCGGTGATTCTTGCCGCCATTTACGGGAGCCTGTTCCTGCTTCGGCCCGAATGGAACCCCGGCGTGAACTATTTCTTCCATCACAGCCTCCCGATTCTGCTTTACGGACTGTTCCTGCTTTCACTCCTGAGTGGCAAGGGATTTGCGGCCAGGTTCTTCTGCATTCCGCTGGTCCGCAAGGTGGGCCGCGCCAGTTTCTACCCCTACTTGATCCACCTGCCGATTATCACCATCGCCTGGGGCATTTGCAATCTGAACAAGCCCTTGAATACCCTGATCCTGATGGTCTTTATCTACACCGTCAGTACCCTGTACATGGAATTCAAGACCTGGCGCCGCAAGCGTGCCAAGGCGAAAGCGGCTGGAAATTAAGGGAAATACGCCTTCGGTACCTTTGTACATATCATTGTAAAATTATTTGTCTTTTTATCAAATTACATATGATAAAAAAGGCGAAATTTTTATGAATTAGCACTTTTTGTATCATACAAAAGTAAATTTTAAAAATAGTGTTGCTAATTTGTGAAAAAATCGCAATTCTGTATTTTTTCATAATCCTTTTCCCCATTTTTTTGTTTATCTTCATGGTATGGATTCTGTTATCACATACCAAGACTATCGGGCTTTTATGCAACAGTGGTTTGCAGAAAAAAAAGCCCGTTCCGCCATGACGTGGCGGGAGTTTGCGAAGCTGGCTGGCTTCAAGTCCCCGGTGTATCTCAAACTGGTATGCGAAGGAAAGTCAAGTCTGCGGGGGCAGGGTGTTTTGCGTGTAGCGCGGGCAATGGGGTTGGAAGGCTTTGAACTGGCTTATTTCAAGTCCATGGTGGCGTTCAACCATGCAAATCGGGAAACTATAAGGCAAAAACATTTTGACGAGATGCAGGCCTTGGCAAAAGCCCATAAGGTAAATGTCCTTGGTCAGAATTCCATGAATTATTTTGAATTGTGGCAGAATCCGGTGCTTCGCGAATTGGTGCCCCACATGCCTGGTAAAAAGCCGAAGCAGATTGCGGTGGCGTGCATGCCGAAAATTTCGGCCAGACAGGTTTCCGAAACGCTCAAACGCCTAACGGATATGGGACTGCTCAAAAAGGTGGGCAAGGATACCTTTAAGCAGACTAGCAATACGGTTTCTACGGGAAAGATGAATTTTGTTCCGCTGGCGGTGCAGCAGATGCATTTACAGATGGGAAACTTTGCTTTGGATGCTATTAAGAATGTTCCCCTCTCTGAGCGCTCCGTATCGGGGCTTACCCTTGGGCTAACTCAAAAAACATTTCAGAAAATTGAGAAGGAACTGGCAGATTTTCGCAAGCGCATCATTGCCATTGCAACAGAAGACGATGACATGGAACGGGTCTACCGGCTCAATTTGCAACTGTTCCCTTTGACTTGGAATATCAAATCGAAAAAGGATTGAAAATGACAAAGTTTTTCAATATGGTCAACTACTCTATCATTGCATTTGCCGTGCTTTGTCTCTGCGGGTGTTCCGATGATGATAAGCATGCGGGCGGTGCGACAGAAGAGACGCAGATTGCCATTGAAGACAAGACCATTGCGGGTGTTTCCGAGAAGGGGCCATTCGTAAACGGCTCTGCGGTACGTCTTTATGAACTGAATTTTGAAACCCTTGGCCAGACAGGAAGGGCCTTTACGGGGAAGATTGCTAGCGATAGGGGCGATTTCCGCTATATGCATCTTAATCTGGAGTCTCAATATGTACTTCTGGAGGCAAACGGTTTCTACCGTAACGAGGTGAGCGGTGAAAAATCGGCGGCACCCATCACGCTGAATGCATTGGTGGATGTATCTAACAAGGAAACGGCAAATATAAACCTGCTTACTCATTTGTCGTATGAACGTATGCAGCATCTGGTGGATGATGGAGCTTCTGTGGCCGAGGCCAAAAAGCAGGCGGAGCAGGAAATCCTCAAGTCGTTCTACATTGAGGACGAATCCATCGGGGAATTCGAAGGTCTCTCCATATTTGAGGCGGGCAAGGGTAATGCGGCGCTACTAGCGATTAGCGTGCTCATGCAGGGCGACTTGAGTGAGGCTGAATTCTCGGAGCGGCTTGCCAATTATGCCTACGACATCGAGAAAGATGGTGTGTGGAATGACAGTGCCGCAAAAACAAGTATCGCGGACTGGGCCAGCGTCATTAGTGCTGACAATTACTATGCCAATATTCGCAAGAATATGGAAGAATGGAAACTCTCCGAAACTATTCCAGATTTCGAAAAGACCGTGGATAAGTTCTGGTGGGAAAACTATGGCCTCGGGGATTGCGATAAGGATGCGGAAGGCGTAATTAAGGAAAACCAGAACAAGGGAAGTGTACATAAGGACAAGAAATTCCTTTGCAAAAATCTGCGTTGGGTTTTCTCCATGGGGGAGAACTGGACTGTTTTTGATGATGCAGGCGATAACGGAACCTCTAAAATAAAAATGGATCCAGGTGTATACCCGATAAGGGCGGAATATTCTTTAGGTTTGACTAATATGGATAAAGGACTCCCGAATGTCTTAATCAAATATTTTTTGAATAAGGATTCTTCAACGGAGGATATTTCTGGATGTGCTGCTCTTAAGTATTCCTACAAAGGGGCTAGCCATTATTTTGAGGTACAAACTCCATCAATAACGGACTACGGATATTTTTATGTGTGGGCAGAAGCATCCGATACTTGGAAAGAGCAAACTTTAAAATGGAACAAATTTGAAAAGTATTTTTGGGCAATGAATGAAGTGACCTTGGATGAAACCAAGAAGAAAGTTGATGCGTATGTTTGGCTAATTAAGGACGACGCCGAAAAAGAAGGGACTCTAGAAGTCACCGAAGTGGAATGTGTTAAGGAATAGGGGGAAAAGTAAATGAATTATGTATGTGAAAAATGTGGAATAGAATACGACAATATGTTCCGTCTTGCTAATGGAGCTTGTCCTAAAGGAGGAAAACATATTGTGTACCGTGGCCGCGAAACAGGTCCTTTTCATTGCCGAAAATGTGGTATGGAATTTCGTAAAATGATTCATCTTGTCAATGCTTTTTGCCCTAAGGGAGGAAAACACGAACCGGTGTAAGATATGTTTGGTTTAGGATGTAAAAAACGGAGAGAGCAAACGTACTCTTGTCCTAAATGTGGTAAAAAGTGGATTGGTCCTGTTGGAGGGTATGATTTGAAAAATCCTCAAAAAGATATGGAATCAATTGGGAATTACCTAGCGGAGCTTGAAGCAAGAAAATGCCCATTTTGTGCGTTAAAAGATAAACCATTGAGTGAAGAAAATAATATGACAGACCAATCAAAAGAAAAGCCGTTCGCCTTACAGCATCCTAGGTTTACGCTAGGTGATATTTACTTGATGCCAAAAGCAAAGACGCAGATAGACGAAGCCCTTTCTAAAATTAAGAATTACAAGAAAATATACCTGGAATGGAATTTTAAAAGCGTTGATCCCGATGGAGCGGGGACAGTTCTCAACTTTTATGGGAAACCGGGAACGGGTAAGACGATGACCGCTGAAGCCCTAGCTGGCACACTTGGGAAGGAAATGGTTCGCCTTGGTATGTCCGATGTAGAAAGCAAGTTTATGGGAGAAACGGCGAAGAATATCCGAGCGGCTTTTGAATTTGCACAGAAAGAAGATGCCGTTCTCTTTTTTGATGAGGCCGATACGCTTCTTGGGGCTAGGCTTTCTAATGTCACACAGGGCATTGACAATGAGGTCAATTCTTTGCGGTCTACATTGCTTATTGAATTGGAAAGATTTGAGGGAATTGTCATCTTTGCGACAAACTTTGAAAAAAACTATGACAAGGCTTTTGTAAGTCGCATTACACAGCATGTGTGTTTTGAATTACCCGACTTGGACGGTCGTCGTCGAATTTGGGATAAGTTTCTCGTTTCTGAAATTCCTCTTGAAGATGAACGAGAAACATTACTTTCTAAGCTGTCCGATAATTCCGAGGGGTTCTCTGGGAGAGATATTCGAACCTGTATGCGCCTCGTGCTGCCTAAAGCAATCCATCGATGTGGAGCTGACGAGATCAAGGTCTCTTGGACGGATTTTAACTCCGCTATTCAAGATGTCAGAACGCAGAACTATTCCGTTGGAACGGAAATAGGCTGTTCTCGACAAGAAGAGAATCGTGCTGCTTTGAAAATGCTCGGTGCAAAAATTTCAAATGAAAAAACAAAAAATCAGTAATCGGAGGAAACTATGGGCTTTTTTAAAAAACTATGGAATAGTGTAAAATCTGTTGCCGTAAAGGCTGTAAAATACGCAGGCAAAGCCTTGAGCAAGGTTGCAGAGGTTGGTGAGAGGGTTATTAAAAAGGTTAAGGAAACATGGCCTGCGATTAAACCATGGCTGGAAAAATATGGCACTAAATTGAGTGCGATTCCAAAGGTCGGCGTATATTTGGCGGCTGCAGCAAAGGGACTTCTTATGTTGGATAAATCCCCTATATTGAGGAAGGTTGGTTCGCTGGTAGAGAAATGGTTGCCTATAGTTGGTCGCATTGGCGAAAAGCTGAAAGACTGGGCAGAAATAAAGGAAGCTGAGACTGCAAAGCAAAAAGTAGAAGAAGCGGAACGGGAGGAAATATTAAATCAACAGAGAGAGGAACTCCTTGTGTGTAAAATTCTTCTGCACCACAAGATTTTGGTGTCTAAGATTGCAGAAAAAATAAAGGAAAATGATGTTAGTAATATGGAAAATTACTTGCAACTTCGTGCGGCTGGCAGGATACTTGAACAAATGCAAAAGAAATGGAGTGCTCATGAATTGAGAATGACAGATTTTACTGGCAATGATGCTTTTATATTGGCGTTTACGGATAAATTGCTTACTGGGCAAGAAGTTTTGGATACCGAAGCGGACAAGTTTGGCGAAATAGTAGAATCAATGTTTGGGAAGCCGATTCTTGCGATTGTATTCGATGAAATGGTCAAGCAGTGGTCTGCAGACTTGGTTTTGGATAGAAATCATGTCGAAGATATTAGAAAACAAAGAAGTCATTTAGAAGATGAAAAGATGGACTTGGAATTTATACGTGATGTTGAACAACTGGATGCAGTAAGAGAAAGTCGGTATAACAAAATACAGGAGGAACTAAAGATTGTTGCTGAAAAAGAAGAACGTTTAGACACCTCCATAAATCATCGCCAGTATTACATCGAAGCCGCAGAAGGAATGCTTCTTGTCTATGAGGGAGATGATGCTTTGAAATCAGCATTGGACGGTCGCAGAGACCTATCTAGTTTATTTGAGGCTATAAAAGAACGGACGGAAATAGTTGCAGATGTGATCCTTCAGTGTATGGAAGGTGAAAAGGAATGGGAATCGCTTGCCGAAGAAGAAAAAAGGCTTATTATCGGTTTCTCCAATGTGTTTAGAGTTTCGGCAGAAAAACGTGTAAAACCGATTGTCGAAGTTATTGTAGGTGCCGCATAATGTTAGACTATGTTTTCTTCCTCGTTCCAACGGATGGTATTCAATTATTATTCTTGCTGGTTATAGCAGGACTGTCTGTTGGTACAGCAATATGGGTGCACCTAAGCACAAGAGAAAAAACAGGAACGTGGACAAGTAATTGGGAAAGAAATTGGGAAGGAGACTCAAAAAATAAACCAATTGATGATTTTAACATAGAACATGGCTCGGTTTTTGAGTTGTCGGAGGCCATAGCTACTCCTGCAGAAAAATTTGCAAGTGTTCTACCCAGTATGCTTTTGGTTATTGGCTTGTTAGGAACCTTTCTTGGTGTGGGTTTCTCATTAGATGCGGCCGCCGGGATCCTTGGAAACAAGGGTGAAGAACCTATGGTGCTGTTGCAAAAAATGATGCCTATGCTAGATGGTATGGGGGCTCTTTTTAAATCCTCTATATATGGAATCATCTTCTTTTTTCTGTTTTCTGCTTGGCGGAGTAAATTTGGCACAGATGGGAAAAGGCTAAAATATTGTATAACAAAATGTAATGAGTTGCTTGCAACAAAAAAAAGCGAAGAAACCAAGCCGATTATAGAATCGCTAAATAATGTATCGAATAGTTTGGGAGATTCTTTGCAAGATGTGTTGATAAAGGTTCTGAATGAGGGAATGCGTCATATTGGCGAATCCCTACAAATGGTGAACAAGAGTCTTGGTGAATCCATGCAGGAAACGATTTCTAAGGGGTTCAAATCGGCAAATGATGATTTAAAGAAGGTTGCAGATTCGCTAAATAATCTTAACGAAAAAATGGAGGAGTCTTTTAAATCTGTTGAGACATCGGCAAAGAAAATGGGTGATGCGTCATCTTCTTTGAAAAAGTCTGTTGAAAATTTCACTCCGGCAGTTCAGAAAACTTTAGGAGAGATTCAGGATGAATTTGTGGCTAGCATAGAAAAAAGTGGGAAGATAATGGATGATGCGGGCGGCAATATTCAAAAAGCGGTAAATGAAATGGCAAAAGAAACAGCCGCGGGACAAGGAAATTTAAACAAAACTTTGTCAGATTTCCAATCAAAATTGGAAAATTTCCAATCAAGTTTGACCCAGATGATGGCACAGATATCACGAGTGACGACAAAAATTGGAGAAATGTCAAAAGTTTCCGCTGCCGCCATAAAACAGATAGGGGAAGACATAAGGGAGCGCATGAGTGATATTTCAGGGGCTAACTTCCAGATAGATAAAACATTGAAAAATTTCCCATTAGATGAAGTAAGAATGTTTTTAAACATTTCTTTGAAAAAACTAAAGCCGTCAGATTTTCCAAAAGTCGATAAATAACAAATATCATGCGAGAAAAACCAAATCCATTTGTTTCGATATCCGACCTGATGGCAGGCGTCACTGCGGTAATTATGTTGCTGCTAGTTGTCATGGTTGTTCGAATGTCGGTAATGTCTGCTCAGGCTGAAATGAAGCGTAAGCAGGGCGTTGCTCATGCCATTGAAGAAATTCGCGAAAGTATGGGAGATGATATACAAAACGTTGTTGTGACGGACAGTGTTATCACATTGAGCGATGCCGCTTTTGAAAGGGGGAGCGCCTGTCTTAACGAATCTATTGAGAATGCACTTACGCAGAAAATAGCTCCGATTCTTTCTAAAAAATTGCAAGAGTATCCCAATATATCGGTACAAATCGAAGGCCATACCGACAATTTGCCTGTAAAGAGTATTTCTACGGATATTAAGGCAAAATGTGCGCTTTTTGATGACAATTATAGCCTTTCGGCAGGCCGTGCACGGGAAGCTCGTAAGGCGATTTTGGCAGCTGTAAAAGATGACAAAGCTGTTAGCCGGAGAATTGCCGTTGTTGGATTTGGACCCGATAGGCTAAAGGATGATAGGCATCCTGGGGCGGCTACTAACCGTCGTGTAGAAATCCGGTTAATTGCTCGTAACGGGGAATGATTATGTTAAAAAATTTTGTTTTTGTTTTTACGGGTGGTGGTGCAAAAGGTGCTTGGCAATTAGGTGTATGGAAGGCCTTTGAGGAAAAAGGCTACAGGGCAAAGGCGGTATCTGGCACCTCCGTTGGAGCATTAAACGCAGCCTTGTATGCTCAAGGCGATTACGCAAAGGCAGAAGAAGCATGGAATGACATTAACTCCTGGAGACTTTTGCATCCCGATCTTTTTAACATCGTTATGAAAGGGATGCCGGCGTCTCTAGCAAAAGGTTTTTTGACAAAATGTAATCCTTCTGTGGCTGCGATTATGGAATGGTTTGGGGGCTCTTCAAAGGAAGATGGATTTTGCTTGCAAGACGGATTACGTGAATTGATAGATGGCTATCTAAATTTAAACAAACGAAATCATTGGCTCCCTTTTTTTGTCTGCGCACATTCTATTGAAGAATCTTGCCCAGAGTATTTTGCTATTAACTCAAAAGACGATTGGTCATCAAAAGAGATAGCGGATATTTTATTGGCTTCTGCAGCTATCCCCGTAATATACTCTTCTGTCAATATTCGGGGTAAAGAATATAACGATGGCGGTGGCGGTGTTTTAACTTTTTTATTCGATGATGAAAGTGATGAATATGACAATGCGCCTAGAGCACCGCTGCAAAGACTTCCATTAGATTTAATCATTACATTGGAATTAAATTTTAAACAAAACAATGATTGTATTCAAAAAACAAAGAAAGGCTTGTATACCGCTAAAATTGTTCCTTCTGAGCATTTGGGAGATTTTATAGATGGAACAATAAAATTTGATAATTTGTTTGTTAATCAACTAATAGATCTTGGGTATAAAGATGGTCTGAATTGGTTGAATCGTAATGACGTTCAGTTGAAGTTAGAACGCGTTCTTGGCAATTCTTCAATATTACCCAAGATTACATTTGACTAATTTGCATCTCTAGTGTAGCCAAAAATAAGTTCCGAAAAGTGAAACTCGTATTTTCTGTGATTGGCAATCGGTTAACATTTTGTAATATACAAAATGTTAAATACTCCTATACACCCCCGCGGCCTTCTCGAACTGCTCCTTGAACCATAGGTGCAGTTCTCGCGGTTCCAGGATGTCGGCGTCGCTCAGGAACTGCGGAAAATACACCTTCGCGAGTTTCTCGGAACATTCGAAGGTGTAGGTGCCGGCGCCATTTAATGCCGCCCCGTTTACTTCCGCGTTTGCGGCTGCCTGCGTTGAGTCACTTTCGTCAATCATCGCAATCACTTTCGGTCGATTGGTGGAGAGCTTGTTGTAGCGTCTGGCGCCTTCTTCGGTGAGTTTCACTTTGACACTTTGTCCGTAACAGAGGAACGGGTCGAAGTGTTCGCGGTAGGTTTCTGCTTGGCGCGAGAGTTCAAAGTTTTCGCAGTGGTATGCCTTGCTCGCGGTATCGGGGGCGACTCCCCGAATGTGGCAGAGCCGCAGTGAATGGAAGCGGGCCCCGACAGTGGCGCAGTCTACTTTGTCGTCGCACACTACTACGTATGCCCGCACCTGCGATGGCGAGAATGCCAAGAAGCATGGCGAAACGCTCTTACGCTCTCCGCGGTTGGTAAGCGAAACGTTGATGCGGGACTCCGCTGCGGCAGTCAGTTTGTCCAGTTCATCGTGGAATATGAAGCATTCCCGCTTTCCGCGGGGCATGTTCACATAGCATTCAAAGTAGTAGCGGCAGAGGGTGGCGATTTTTGTGCCCGCATTCTTGGTGAAGAAATTCGCGAAGTTGGCAAAGCTCTCGCCTGCCTGATTCAGTGAGAACTGCAGCGGCGGCACGTTTTTGTACAAAGTATCGTCGGCGCCGGTTCTGGTCGGGTCAGGCGGCGTAAATTCCGCATAGCGGGCGAGTATCCTGTTGCACAGGTCGCTCAGGCTCTTGAGCCCGTAATCTTCGGCGTCCAGTTCCATTTGCGAACGCAGCAGGTGCGATACGGCGACTTTTATTTTCTGCGATACGTTGATCATGCCATAAAGATACATTTCAAAACGCCCCAAAGGAACCCTTGCGCCACAAAAACGAAGGTTCCAGAAAATGGGCAACGCTGAACAAAATATCGCGAAATTCCACTGTTTTCGCCAAGGTCCGTTTTCGCAAAAGTTCCTACCTGTAGAACGCAAAAATAATGCCTATTTGAGCAAGCGGGGAAAGAGATTAAATTACGACAAGGAGATTCCCGCCTTGCTTCGACAACGCTCAGCACAAGCAGCACAGGTCGCGGGAATGGCAAAGACAAGGAGGCCGTTATGGCAAGGACAAATAGTAAAACGATCTTCCTCGAAGATATCGAGGACATGGAAGATAACGAAATAGAAACCGAAAAATTGTCGAGCATTCTCGACGACATCTACGATCTCGCCCACGACATTTTCCCGGAGGCGACCGAAAGTTTCCACAAGAAGGTGGGCGACCTGCTGGAAGGAACCGTAAACTACATCGAAAACATCACGCCTTCCTGGGAGGCGGGCTGCGACCGCATCTACAACAAGGTGATGGATTTTCTGGACGGTGCCGAAGAATCCTCCTTGAAGGCGGTTGACAAAGTACGGCGTAGTCCGATTGGTGCCGCCATCAACCAGGTGTACAAAAGGAACCATCGTGAATCGTAAGGGCGCATAGACGAAAAGCCCATGGAGACAATCCATAGGCTTTTGATATATCGGCTTGGACCGGACTTTTTCTGTTTTTT
>CALATK010000070.1 GCA_937891805.1 uncultured Fibrobacter sp.
GGGGGTGTTTAAGGAATGACCCCCTAAATGTCATTCAGAGGAGCAAAGCGACGAAGACGAGTTGTTGAGGACTCTGTCCGAAAAATCTCGAATACATCTACGTTCATGTTACCGAGATTCTTCCTCCCTACGGTCGTCTGAATGACAAACTGGAATAAATTCTGAAAACAAAACCCCAAAATTCCACAAATAATTCCTACATTTGTCCATCGAAACCATAAACAAAGAAGAATATGTACACCATACAGACAAACGCTTCGGGCACCCGAAGTATGGAAATATCGGAAGTGAACTTGCAGACCATCCAGAAGTATTCACTTTTCCAGCACCTCATCGACAGCAACGGCATCGTGGACGAAACCGTGCTCGACAAGCTGAAACTGAACATCCGTTCGCTCATCGCCTCGGCCGAAGGAAATTGCAAGGACCTCCTCGACCTCTGCATCGACGTGATTTACCACAACAATATGAAGGCATTCGGGCTTCATCAGTTGGTGTTGCTCTACATCAAGTGGGAGAAGGAAACGGAAGAGGCTCAAGCATGTCATCCTGAGCAAGGCGAAGAATCTGAATGCATCAACTGATACCCGCTTTGTCATCCAGAGCGTAGCGAAGGATCTCGGTAACACCCACTTTATGCTTCCGAGATTTTTCACTCCGTTCAACAACACGTCTTCACTACGTTTCACTTCGTTCTGAATGACAAATAGAAAACACCCAATTATGAAAGAACATAGACTCACCGACTGGCTCCCCACCACCAAGAAGGAAATGGAGCTTCGCGGATGGGATGAACTCGATGTCATCCTGTTCAGTGGCGATGCGTATGTCGATCACCCCTCGTTCGGGGCAGCCGTGATAGGACGCTTGCTCGAAGCCCAAGGCTTGCGGGTGGCCATCGTGCCCCAACCCAACTGGCGGGACGACCTCCGCGACTTCAAGAAGTTGGGCCGTCCCCGTCTGTTCTTTGGCGTATCGGCCGGATGTATGGACTCGATGGTGAACAAATATACCGCCAACAAGCGCCTGCGTAGCGAGGATGCCTACACGCCCGACGGACGACACGATATGCGTCCCGAATACCCCACCATCGTCTATACCCAAATCCTGAAAAGACTTTGGCCGGAGGTGCCCGTCATCATCGGGGGCATCGAAGCCTCCCTGCGCCGGCTCACGCATTACGACTATTGGCAGGACACCGTGCGCAAGAGCATCCTCATCGAGTCGGGAGCCGACCTCTTAGTGTATGGTATGGGCGAGAAACCCATCACCGACCTTTGCCTGCGGATGAAGGAAAGCCCCTCCGTGCCTACCGACATCCCCCAAACCGTCTATGTGGTGAAGGGCAAGCAAGCCATCCCGCCCAGCATCAGCCCGAAGGAAGACATCGTGCTCCACTCGCACGAAGCCTGCCTGAGCGACAAGAAGAAGGAGGCCGAGAACTTCCGCTTCATCGAGGAGGAATCGAACAAGTACGAAGCGGCACGCATCCTGCAACACGCGGGAAACAGCACCGTGGTGGTCAATCCTCCCTACCCTCCGATGACGCAAGGCGAGTTGGATATGTCGTTCGACCTGCCCTATACCCGTCTGCCTCATCCCAAATACAAAGGCAAGCGCATCCCAGCCTTCGATATGATTAAGTTCTCCGTCAACCTCCATCGCGGATGTTTCGGCGGATGTGCCTTCTGCACCATCAGTGCGCATCAGGGCAAGTTCATCGTGAGCCGAAGCAAGGAAAGCATCTTGAAAGAAGTGAAGGCCATCACCGAGATGCCCGACTTCAAGGGCTATCTGAGTGACCTTGGCGGACCGAGTGCCAACATGTATGCGATGAAGGGAGACGACCCGGAGAAATGCCGCAAGTGCAAGCGCCCCTCGTGCATCCACCCCAAGGTATGCCCCAACCTGAACACCGACCATCGCCCGTTGCTCGACATCTATCACGCCGTCGATGCGCTTCCGGGCATCAAGAAGAGCTTCATCGGTAGCGGTGTGCGCTACGACCTCCTGCTTCACGAAAGCAAGGACCCCGCCATCAACCGTGCCGCCCGTGAATATACCCGCGAGCTGATAGCCAAGCACGTGAGCGGACGCCTGAAGGTAGCGCCGGAACACACCAGCGACGAAGTGCTGAAACTCATGCGCAAGCCCAGCTTTACGCTGTTCCACAAGTTCAAGGAATTCTTCGACGACGAATGCAAGCGCATCGGTAAAAAACAGCAGATTATCCCCTACTTTATCAGTAGCCATCCGGGCTGTACCGAAGCCGATATGGCGGAACTTGCCCTGGAGACAAAGCAGCTAGGGTTCCAGCTGGAACAGGTTCAGGACTTCACGCCTACGCCCATGACCATCGCGACGGAGATGTTCTATTCCGAAATGACTCCCGATGGAAAGCCTCTTTACGTGGCGAAAACTCCGGAGCAAAAGAAAAGCCAAAGGCAATTCTTTTTCTGGTACATTCCGGAGAACCGCCCGCAGATCCGCGCCACCCTGGAGCGCCTCAAGCTGGGCAAGATCGGGCGCCTGCTTTTAAGCCGCAGCGCAAAGGCCGAAGGCAAGGAATTTTTCCCAAGCAAGGAACGGGAAACCAACGCCGAATACCGCGAGCGGGAACAGCAAAAGCGGGAGCAGCGCTCCGGCACCATCGTTCCAAAGAAGGTTGGCGAAAAAGGCCGTTGGGAAAATTCCGCCCGCAAAGAGCGTCGCGCCGCACAGTTCGGGAATAAAAAGAGGCCGCACCACCATTAAGAGTGGGCAAGCACGCTCCACCATTCTGTACTGATTCGTTCCTGCTTTACCTTGAATCCGGCCTCTTCGAACCACTTGAGGATGTAATTCTTTTCGGTCAGAAGCTGTCCACTGATAATCAAGTCTCCGCCGGGAACCAGCAAGTCTTCAATGTCGTCACGGAGTGGCCAGAGTTCGCTGCGGATCATGTTGCAAAGAATCACGTCGAACTTCGTTCCATCCTTGAAGGCATCCAAAAAGCCGAGTACGCAATCGCTCGTGCCAAAGCCGTTTCGCTCGAAGTTTTCGGCAATGCAGGGAATGGTCAGCGGGTCGATTTCGGTACCCACCGCAAGTTTCGCCCCCAGACGCCGGGCAAACATGGCCAAAATTCCCGTACCCGTGCCAATGTCCAGAACTGTCTTCCCCTTGAAATCTACCGATTCCATGAGAGCAGCGCAACTGCTGGTGGTATCGTGTTCCCCTGTACCGAAGGCCGTCTTCGCTTCCAGCTCCAGCACAACGGCTTCAGGGTCTTCGGGCGTAAATTCCACCCAAGGTGGGCGCACCCACAGATGGGGGCTTACCGAAACGGGCTGCGCACGGTCCCGCCACCACTTGTCCCAATCCTTGGCTGGTTCCTCGCTGAGCGTCCAGTTGTACTGCGGGAACTCCCCTACAATGCGGTCCCGCTCGGCCTTGTCGCCGGTATAGAAACAAAAGTCCGTACGGCCATCGGCCTTCGGGTCCAGCTCTTCGAGGGTCGCCACTCCGGCTTCAAACAGCAGGTAGCTCGCCAGTTCAAAATCTTCTACGGCGCAGTAACCTTCGGCCTTGTACCAAGTATCTACTTTCTGCATAATCTTACCGTATTTGTCTCGTGGTCAACAACATTCCGTTCTGTTCCACCAATATAACAAAGGATTGCTTTCCTAAAGTCGCTGGCAACGCAGCCTTGACAAAATTGCCTTCAAAAAACTTATCATAAACTAGATTTCCATTCAAACTAAACAAGCGCACTCTATTTTTTCCTGCTTTAGGTAACTGTAGCAGCACAACATTGTTGCGATGATCTAACGAAACATCGCAAGCCGTATGTCCCCTTCTTGCATATTGCACAAAGCGTTCGCTAGAACTAGAAACCACCATTTCACTAGAACTAGACTGAATCATACTAGAGGAAGACTCCTCTTCACTAGAACTGGACTGCGCCATACTAGAGGAAGACGCCTCTTCGCTTGAACTGGAAATTTCCATTTCTACATTAAACAAGGCATAGGTTTTATCATCAGATTCAGAAATATCGTAAATATACACTTCGGCCTTAGTCCCAGACCAAAATCTAAAATCGCTAAATTCCGTCACGGCCTTTGTCCCCGGGAAAACATCGTAGGGCCTAGCGTATTTATCGATTTCAGGACTAGCTTCTTCGATATCTACGTGCATGTGGTTACCGTCATTATTGACCGTTTTTTCTTTCCAGACAGATGCCACATAGTCAATATGCCATATCAACATTCCCGAATTGGGTTGCCCTACGTCCCAGTCCTTTTGCGTCCTGTATTCTAGCAGGAACATTTCATCGGGGTTATTCGGGTTAGTAATGCTATAGGCGTTGTTACCGTCGATTTTGTCAAGCTTTACTTGGCCTACGGCATAGAGTTCCGTAGGGTTCATCCACCCCAGGGACATCCGCTCGAAGGCAGAATAAAAAGGCGGTGCGCAGTTTTGTGTTCCGTATGAATTGTAAGGGCAGTTGTAATTGCCGTTGTCCATCACGTCCCACTTTTTAGGCGTCTTGCGGGGATTGTTTCCCTTTAAGTCGTACATGTCCGGTAAACCGAGAACATGGCTGAACTCGTGAGCGAAAGTTCCTATCCCGCCCAGGATATCCGTGGAATTGTCCTTTTTGTAGGCGTATCCGTCAATTTCGTTGGAACAGGCGTAGCGGTTAGCGTAAATGTCGTTCCCCATATTCTTTCCAGATCGTTTGTTCACAGAATTGCCGATGTACCAGGCATGGGGCCAGATAGCGCCCACTACGCCGGAATTGTTGGCGCCCACTCCTGCATAGAACATATAGGTAAAATCGATTTCGCCATCGCCATCGTTGTCGTATTTGGAATAGTCAATGCTCTCCTTTTTTTTCAAGGAATCTAGCGCCTCTATTAGTGCGGAGCGTGCCCCCTCGTAGTTTCTGCCGTCGTTACCGCTGGATGTCGTTCCGTAGTCGTTTCTATTCCGAGAAATGGTCACGGGCCCATAGACGTCGAAGGTGGGGCGGAAAAGGCCCATGGAATTCTTGACGAAATAATCGCGAATACTTCCGAGGTTGTAATATTCGTTGTAGCCTTCCTTGTTCATGTAGTCCGTAAATTGGGACTTGGGGTCGGCACTCTTGAACCTGACATCTTGAAATTGTACGAGGATTACTATGCCGCGAACGTCGCCTTGCGTAACTTTGGGATTATAGCTGGGCATGCGCATCACTTCGCGATAGGCAAAATCCGGCACCCGGTAATCCATAGGTTCCATAGGGGGATTTTTTTTGAGCAGCAAGCCGTAGATGCGGGATTGGTCAAGACTTGCCAAAAATTCTACATCGGAATCGCTGCGTTCATTCGAGTTGCGGGCGTATATTCCAGAAGGTTCGCCTTCGTTGTTGATGTAGGTGTAATACCCGAGAAGGTCTTCTTTCAAAAGGTAACCGTCTTCGGTCTGCAACACATGGAATTTTTCGTCGCCAACAAAGCGGGCTTCCAGCACGCTGCCGTCGGGCTGTTTCAGGGGGAATGTTCCCTCGTCTGCCGGGACAGCCAAGCAGTAGCTCGCCATCAGCAGCATAAGCATTGTTGTCGAAAAAATTCTCACTATCACTCCTTAGACCTAAAATAATAAAGTATATTACGGATAGGTATGCTCTATATCCATCAATACCCCGATTGGACTCATTTTCGGTTCGATTCCCGGAAGGTCCTGAACGCTCTTGGCGAAACTCGCTTGCAAGAGGGCAAGCTTATTGGCGCTATGGAGACCTGCGGGTTCCAGGATTTGGAACAGGAGCTGTTGATTCAGGATATTCGCTCCAATTCTGCCATTGACGGGATTCATCTGGACAAGGCTTTTGTGGAGCAGCAAGTGGCTCTTGTGCAGGGGGGCTCCGCCCAGTCGGCAGACCCTGCGGTACGCATATACCTCGCCGCCATCACCAAGACGTTCAATCCGTTGACCCAGGAACGCCTGTTTGCATGGCACGCTTCTATGGGGCAGAACAAGGTGGCCAGTTTTCGCGCTGCACCCAGTGCGGTCCAATACCGCCAGGGTGAGCTTCAGCTGGATTTCGAAGGGCCGAATCCAGAACGTTTGGAGCAAGAGGTGGAGCGTTACATCCAGTGGATGGAAAGTTCCAGCATGGATGGAGTTATCAAGGCGGCGGTGGCCCATTTCTGGTTTGCGACCCTTAGGCCTTTCGCCGATGCCAACGGGCGCTTAGCAAGGCTCCTCACCATCGTGGCCCTTGCCCGCAGCGAACAGACCACCCGTTGCCAGTTCTCCCTGAACCAGGCTTTTCTGGAGCGCCGCGAAGAATATTTCAAGATTCTCAATGCCACCCAGCGTGGGAACGGCGACTTGACGGAATGGATTCTCTGGTTTATCGAAACTTTGCAGACGGCCATGGCGAGCACTCGGGAGCGCATTCTCAAGGAACAGCGCAAGACCGCTTTTTACAACCGCCATGCCGGAGAGGCTTTTGACGAAAAGGACCAGAAGTTGTTTACCGCCCTGTTTGCTGGAACGCTTCCCGCAAGTTTTACCGCCAAGGAACTGGCGGCAATTATCGACCAGAGCCACGACACGGCCCTCCGCACTATCCAGAAACTCATCGCCAAGGGCATCTTGAAATCCGACGAGAAGGGCGGCCGCAGCCAGCGGTATTCTATTAGGGGATAGGGGCTAGGATCTAGGGGTTAGGGGATAGAACAAAAAAAGGCCCGCGAAAGCGGGCCTTGACAATCCAAAAGAAAAGCTTGATTACCCTTCTTCCAGGGCTTCCTTGAATTCGTCCACCGTGGCGATGTATTCGTCGATCATGTCGGGCTTGGAATCCAGGTGGGCAAGAATCTTATCCAGGTGTTCCTTGTTGAACACTGCCTTCAGCTGGCGGCTGGCGTGACCCTTGTAGCCCCATTCCTTGAGGATTTCGTCGGTGACCACGAAGGAATCGTCCATAGACACGAAACGCATGGGGCCATAGACTGCCCAGTTGTGTTCCATCTGCATGCATTCCGGTTCCTGCATGTCGGGGTTGGCCATGTAGCGCTGGATATGGCGGGTGCGAACGTCCTTGATCTTGTCGATGCGCATATAACCCATGATCAAGTACTTGTTGCGCATTTCGGAATCGCTGAGGCCTTCGTAGCGGGTGCCGAACAGAATGTAGCGGCTCTTGGCACGGACGATGGCGTTGATGTTTTTCACGTTGCAGCAGCTCATGAGACCGTAGGTGCTGGTCTCGTAGTTGGGTTCATAGAAGAAGCCCTTGCCGTTTTCGTTCAGCTGGTCGCGGACGGGCATTTCGGACTGGTGACTGGTCTCCACATAGAGCAGGCTGCCGGCGGCGTTGCCACGGTAGTCTTGCCAACCTTCAAGATTGATTTGTGTCTTAGGCATTATTCAACCCCTAAAAAAGTGATACATAATAAAAAAACCAGCGGACCTAAAAAGGTTCGTTATTTACGTTGCCAAAATACAAAAATCAGTGCTAGAGGGTGAGGGATTCTGCCGAAATATCCTTCATTCCGAACAGATTAGCCCCTTTTTCGAAGAAATTGGCAGTATCCGTAGTCAAAAAGCGGGTCTTGCCGGACCGCGAAAGCCGGGCATCCATCTCGGGGTGGCGGTTCAGGTAGTCGACGGTCTTGTCCGCCACAATCTGGCCCTGGATGACCAGGCGCACTCCTGCAGGGAGCGCCTCCCGAATTTCTTTTTCTAGCAAGGGGTAATGGGTACAGGCCAAAAGGACGGTGTCTATTTCGGGATCTTCTTTCAACAGGGCGTCCACTTCTTTCTTGACGAAAAAGCGGGAGCCTTCCGTATCCATCTCGCCGTTTTCTACCAGGGGAACCCACATGGGGCAGGCGTGCTGGGTGACCTTCAGTTCAGGAAAGAAATGGCTGATTTCTATCTGGTAGCTGTTGGACGAAACCGTACCCGCGGTAGCGAAGATGCCGATGTGTCCCGTGCGGCTGAACTTGCCGATTTCTTCGGTAGTGGGCCTGATGATGCCAAGCACCCGCCTATCCGGGAACTCTACGGGCAACACCTGCTGCTGGATGCTTCGGAGCGCCCGGGCCGATGCCGTATTGCAGGCGAGAATCACCAGGGGGCAGCCCCTGTTGAAAAGCTCCCGCACGCACTGGAGGGTGTAGCGGAAGATGGTCTCGAAACTCCTGCTCCCGTAGGGCGCCCGGGCGTTGTCGCCCAGGTACAAGAAGTCGTATTCGGGCAGAGCCTTGCGCAAGTCCTGCAAGATAGTGAGCCCGCCAAATCCGGAATCGAAGACGCCTATCACAGGGCGGCCTCCATGCGGGAACGGACCAGGGGCATCAGTTCCTTTCTCGGGTCGTTGTCGCCCTGGCGTTTTTCGATTTCGCCTGCGTCGATGGGCTCGAGAATCTGTACGCTCACCTTGCAGCGCCCGGTATTCTTGCGGCGTTCCCACACGGCAGAAGTGCCGCGGATAACCACGGGGAGCACTATAGCGTGTGACTCCAGCGCAAGCCTGAAACCGCCGCTCTTAAAGGGAGATAGAGCTTCGCTTTTTCCACGAGTACCTTCGGGGAACAGACAGAGCCGTGGTGCCCGGCCAGATGCCATGGCTTCGCGGATTAGCGCTCCGCCACCACCCTTTTTACGGTTGATAAAAATGCAGCCGATCTTGTGCATCCAGAAATTGAGGAATGGGATGAACCTAAGCGAAGCCTTGGCGATGAACCCCACAATCCGTTCGATGGAAAGAAACATCACGGGAATGTCGGCGTAGGAATTGTGGTTCCCCATAACGAACACGGGGCGGCTCCAGTCCACCTTGGAAAGAATCGCCTGGTCTTTTATTTCCAGGTCAACCCGCAGCACGTTCATGCAGAATCGGGAGAACTTCTGGATTTTTCCTTCGAGCCAGGTGTTGAAATTTTTTCCGTAGGCAACCAAGATAAAGGGCAGCGCGAGAATATGCGCGAGCATATAGCCAAGCACTACAATTACCACGTATATTCTAAACAAGATAACAGGCATAGTCCATCGGGGTTGCTTGGGGTAGCGGGGCAGGAACCTGGACGGTTTCAGTTTCAGCAGTTTCCCTTTCCAATACCTCTGCTTGCAATATAGCAAAACCAGATAAGATTCGGCACGGGTCACCCCGACGTAATACAGCCGCCTTTCTTCGTCCATCTGTGCCTTGCGCTGTTTTCGGTTGCCTTCGCACTTGCCCGGCGTGAACCCTTCGGCAAGGCCCGCGTAAAAGACTACGGCGTACTGGAGGCCTTTGGAGGCGTGTACCGTCTCGATATGGATGCCGTCTTCCAGCACTTCGTCGCCTGCCATAGGGTCGCCGGCGATGGGCAGCTCGCATTCCCGCAGGGCTTCTTCGAAATATTGCCGAAGCCGGTTGTACCGCACCAGGATGGCGAAGTTTTTCCATTGGAGTCCGTAGTTTTCGCGCAGGGAATGAATGGCGACCTTTATCCTTTCGATTTCTTCGATGGGGTTGTCCGACACCCAGACTTCGGGCTTGCGGTTTTCGGTGAAAATCCTGTTGCCGCCGGAGCCCCTGGGGTTCCCTGCCCGGAGAACCTTCCGTAACGTTACGGGTTTGTTCACAAAAATGTCGTTGGCCAGATGCAGAACGTTCGGTACGGAGCGGTAGTTCCATTCCAGACGGATGAGGGTACTGTCCTTGAAGTCCGCCTGGAAACGCCGGATGTTCCCGATGTCCGCTCCGCGGAAGCCGTAGATGGCCTGGTCATCGTCGCCTACTACGAACAGATCCTTGCGGTTTCCGAGAATGTTCTTGACCAGCCTGTATTGGGAAGGGTTGATGTCCTGGTATTCATCTACCAGGATTTCGGCCCACAGGGACTGAAAGTATTCTCTTGCATTTTCGCAAGTTTCAAGCAGCCTAATGGCGAGGTAAATCAGGTCTTCGAAAACCACGTTTCCAGACAAAATAACGCTTTTCTGCAGGGGTGAAATTTTTTTCTTGATGGTACTCGGCTGGTCGTCCGAAAAAAGTTCTTCCCGGTTCAACTTGGCGGCAGGAATCTTCCGCCTTGCCAGTTCCCGCAAGAATTCCCGCTGGTCCGTTTCCTTTGGGGTAGGAATCTTGTTGAACCCGAGAATCTCGTAGGCAAAGCGCTCTCCGATTTTCTGCTTGAGCATGAACAGCGCAAGAGAATGGAAGGTGCAGAGCCGTACCCCTGCCTTCGGGAAAAGTGCCTCTACCCGCTCCCGCATTTCGGCTGCGGCCTTGGCGGTGAAGGTAAGGGCCAGAATCTTTTCGGGCTGTACCCCGCTCATGATGCGGTACTGGATCCGCTTGGTCAGTACAGAAGTTTTGCCCGAGCCCGCCCCTGCAAGAATCAGGAGAGCTCCGTTTTGTTTATGGTCGTGCAAGACGGCCATACGCTGGTCGCCGTTCAGACCTTTCAAGATGCTTTCGGCATCCATAGGTTACCGTTGTGGAATGCGGCGCCCCGAAATTTGCGCCTGCGGGATATGGAAAAGGGACTAGGTGGTTTCCTTGTCCGAAACATTCGAATGGCCGCCCAGTAAAAAGGCGAAGCCTCCGAACAGACTCAACAACAAACTTACAAAATAGGCCAGCAGCTGGATTACTACCGATTCGAGACCGGGCACTCCGGCGCGGGCAAACAGGGACTGGGCGAGCAGTTCCCTAGGTCCAAACCCGCCGATGGAAATAGGCAGAGCGCTTACGATAGCTACCAGCGGGATATAGTAGAAATACCAGGAAATAGATAAATCTACTCCGACGGCGATACCGCAGAAGAAGTGCACCAGGATGCGGAGGGCCTGTGTCACTGCCGAAAGTCCGGTAATCTGTGCCATCAGTTTTTTGGACTGAAAATTCTGAAAACGTTCGAACATGCGCTCCATGCGCGAACTGATGCCCTTCGGCAAAATTCTGGAAAAAACCTTGTGGCCCAACCGCCCTAGCCGCCGGCTGCAAAGTCCGCCCAGTAGGGCGCAGAAGCCGATAAAAATCCACACCGACGGCCACATGAACGCCCGCTGGGCGTCGTCGTGCATAAAGAACAGGAGTCCCATGCCCAAGGTGAAAAGCGTTACAAAGAAAAGTCCAAAGAGCCTGTCAAAGAATGTAGCGGTAAGTCCGGCGCCGACACTGTCCTGCCCACCCTGCATGCGGATGTCGTAGACCTTCTTGACGTCGCCGCCCACGTTTCCGGGCATGAAGTTGTTGAAGAACAGCCCCACGTAGTAAAGCTTCAGCAGGTGGCCGTACTTTAAGTTCACGCCCTGCCGCTCCAGCAGAAGTTTCCACTGCAGGCAGGCCGTGAAGTTGGAAAGGGCGAGGCAGACCACGGCAAGCGTGAGCGGCAGCAGGCTCTTTGTAGAGAACAGCCTGTACAAATCCCCGATGTCCCAATCCGGATCGCCCACGATGTTACGGTACACGAAATACGCGGGGACGATGGTCACCGTGAGTTTCAGCAGGAACACCAGCGCGGATTTGAGCTTCGGGGACAGTTTCATGGACTAGGGCTTTTTGCCCAGGACTCCTATGCTCAGCTGGGTGTAATGCATCAGGGGGTTGGATTCCAGGGAATCCAGGATACGGTCTTTTACCTTCTGGTAGGCAGTTCCCTGCAACGGATACTTGGGCAGTTCCACGCCTAGCTTGAAGCAGAATTCCCGTGCCATACGGTAGAACAGATTGGGGCGCATCCAGTCGCCGTACTGGTAGACATTTTCAAAGCCTGCGTCGGTCATGAGTTTTTTCAGCTGGGGCATGGTGAACTGTTTTTCCCAGCCGGCGAACCACTTGTCCATGGCAATCAGGATATGCTTGATGATGGTGTAGGGGTGCACTGTTTGCGGTACGTCGCAGAGGCAGTGCCCGCCGTGCTTCAAGATGCGGAAGTTTTCCTTGATGAGCGGGAGAGAATCCTTGAAATGTTCCGCTAGCCCTTGATGGAAAACCAGGTCGAAGGTGTTGTCGGGGAAGGGCGCCTTGAAGGCGTCGCCACGGACAAGTTTCAAGTTGTCGTATAGATTGTCTTTTGACCGCAGGCCATCTACAATCTTCAAGCTGTTCTCGGCAAAATCTAATACGTACACGTCGGCGCCCAGGCGGGCAAGCTCGGCGCTGTCACGGCCGGTGCCGGCGCCAACTTCCAGCACCTTGAGTCCTTCGAGCTTAAAATTCTTCTTGATGGTATTCAGCACCGACGGAGACGAAGGATACACCTTGTCCATGTCGTTTTTCTGTTGCCAAAAACGGTTCCATACGGACTGGTCTGGTTCTTTTACTGTCATAACCGGCAAAATATACGAATTTGTATCTTACAGAGTATCAACGAATTATGATCTCTTCGTGTATTTTTCTGCTTTTTACCTATTTTTGTAACAAAAAGATGACAATGTTTGAATTTTGTGACAAAATTTTCTATATTCAACCCAAGTTTAAAGGCGATATGGGGCGTTTTTTTGCCAAGTTGTAAAATTTTGTTCTTTTGGCATACAACTTGCTCAAAAAAAGCGATATTTAGAGAGACAAGGTTATAAAAATGCATATTGATTCAACAGATACAACCCTAAAAAGATACCTCGAAGACATTAGACGCACAGCCCCCCTTTCCCGCGAAGAAGAACAAATTCTTTTCCAGAAAGCGAAAGAAGGCGACAAGATTGCTAGAAAGAGACTGATTTCTGCCAATATGCGTTTCGTTTTGAAAGTGGCCATTCAGTACCGTGGTTGCCCGATTCCGCTGCCGGACCTGGTGAGCGAGGGTGCAATGGGCCTGGTGCGCGCCATCGAGTCCTTTGAGCATACCCGCGGCCTCAAGTTCATCAGTTATGGCGTGTGGTGGATCAAGGCCTACATTACCCGAGCCATCAACGAACAGGGCAACCTGATCCGCTTGCCGGCGAACCAGCACTTGCGCGTGCGCAAGGCCCTGCACGAACAGAGCCGCGGTAAAGAGATTAACGAAGAGATTCGCGAACTTATCCAGATCGGTCAGCGCGGCGTATCTTTCGATAGCCCCTTGAAGGCGGACTCCAAGGCCACATACGCCGAAGTACTCCCCGACAAC
>CALATK010000071.1 GCA_937891805.1 uncultured Fibrobacter sp.
TGAAGTTGTTTTGGCAAGCCGCGTTATCCCTTTTGTTGGTCCTTTCCCTTTCGGCATGTAACGAAGAGGAGATCATCCAGAGCCTAAAAATGGAAAGGAATGGTTTGCAGAGCCAGATAGATTCCCTGAATGCCCAAATTGCCCGCTCTGAGGCTCTCGTCAAAAATGTCCGTGTCATTCGGGATACGGTCCGCGCAGGGGAAGACCCCTTCCACTTGTTCACAAGGCTCAAGGCCCAGGTGAGCCACGGCGAAGAAGACCTAGGCCGTGTCTATGCTGCCATGCAGGACAGCGTGGAATTCAAGCTTCGCGTCGGTGAAATCTTTTATGTTTCCGTAGACTCTACTAACAGGGTGCAGCGTTTCCGCTACGCGCCCAACCCCATAACCGTCCATTTGGTAAGCAAGACGGACACCGGCTTTACCTATCAGCTTATCGAAAAGCCTGTAGTCAAGAAACAGTCCTTTTACGAGGGCTTGCTCGAAGAAAACAGCACTCTGAACGGTATCCTCTTCAAGGTGGGAATCCCTGGTCGCATGGTGGGGATCGAGAGTGGCGTGCTGCAGTGCAAGGTGGCTTTCCCCCTGGCACGCCCCGGTGACAAGTTCCGCGTACTTCTGGAAGATTCTTACTATCAGGATTCCATCTGGGTGAGTGGCAAGGTCATCTACGCTGAATTTGACGGAAGAAATGTGGGGCACCACGAGGCGTTCCGCTATGAGGATGAAGATCCCAAGAGTTCCTATAACGCCCACTATACCGAAGCGGGCGATGCCCTGGTCTTTGATGGGCTGCGCTACCCGCTGGAGACCACGTGGTATCCCTCAGGCACCTGAACAAGGGCGTGTACATTGTCCGGGTGGCAGGCGGGAACGCCGTGAAGACCCAACGGATAATGATAAAGTAGGGTTTGGTTTTCTACACCTCCAAACAAAGTCCCAGTCGCAAGGTTGGGACTTTTCCGTAAGGGGCCTCATATCCAATTTTTTTTCAAAAATCCCCTTGACAGCGGCACTACCCTTTTCTATAATTGACCCCGTCCAAGCGACAATGGATGATTAGCTCAGTTGGTAGAGCAGCTGACTCTTAATCAGCGGGTCGCAGGTTCGACCCCTGCATCATCCACGAAATGCCGAAATTCGCGAGATTTCGGCATTTTTTTTGTTTTGAGGCGGACTTATTCCACAAAATCGACCTTCCAGGTGAATTGATGTGCGCTTAATCGCATTTCCTTGCGAAATGGCTTTGGGGTGAGGTCTATTTCTCCTTTTTTATGTATATTTTTCTTATATGTACCCTTGCCGCTGACCGTGGCAAGTTTTTGGTGTCAAGGATTTTTTATGAAGATTGTACTGCCGGTTGCCGGTAGCGGAGTGAGGCTCCGTCCATATACCGAAGACCGCCCCAAGTGTTTGCTGCCCGTCGCGGGCAAGACGATTATAGACTGGATTGTAGAGGACTCCCTCCCGCTGGAGCCCTCCGAGACAATTTTTATTACGGGCTACAAGGCCGACCAGATGGACGCCTTCCTCAAGGACCGGGAATGCTGGGGCAAGACCCGCACCGTCCGTCAGGAAAACCCCCAAGGGCTGGGCGAGGCTATCTCCCTGGCGCTGCCTTTCGTGAATGACGACGAGCCCATGCTGATCATCTTGGGCGACACGCTGTTCGAGGCGGACCTGTCCATCTTGAAAAACGAACAGGAAAACGTGCTGTACACCTTCAAGGTGAAGGACCCCTCCCGCTTTGGCGTGGCCGTGACCGACGGAACCGGCTCTATCCAGAAACTGGTGGAAAAACCCCAGGAGTTCGTGTCCGACGAGGCCATTGTGGGCATTTACTTTATCAAGGACGTGAAGGTCCTGAAGGAATCCCTGAAGTACCTGATGGACAACGACGTCCGTACCAAGGATGAGTTCCAGCTGACCGACGCCCTGGAGATGATGCTCCAGAAGGGCTGCAAGTTCCATACGGCTCCGGTCAAGAAGTGGCTGGACTGCGGCCTGATTGAAACGCTCCTGGCGACCAATGCCGACATTTTGAACAGGAACGACAACTCCAAGGATGCCTCTTTCCCGGGAACCACAGTCGAAGGTCCTTGCCATATCGGAAAAGACGTGGTTATCGAGAACTGCAAGATCGGGCCCAACGTGGCCGTAGGCGATGGCTGCGTGCTGAAGAACTGCTCCATCAAGAACGCCATCCTGTGGGATCGCGTCCAGGTGAAGTACGGCTCCATCCAAGATACCATACTCCATAGATAGAGACGGGCTGCCCCCGACGAACGAAGGGGTGGAGAGCAACGAAGTGCGAACCAGGGGAAGGCTTTCCCCTTTTTATTTCAGATTTATGAATTCGGATTTCAGAGTTGTATTCTAAAAAACAATTTCGAACTCCGAACTCCGAATTCCGAATTATCTCTCCAGCTGGAAGAACACCGCGGCCAGGGGCGGGAGCTTGATGTTGAGGCTCCACTGCCTGTTCTGCCACGGGATGTCCTGGGTCCAGACTTCGCCCAGGTTCCCTACGTTGGAGCCGCCGAACATGTCGGCGTCGGTGTTGAAGATTTCTTTCCAGGCGCCGCGGGTGGGGGCGCCCAGGCGGTAGTCGTTGCGGACCACCGGCGTGAAGTTGAACACGCAGAGGATTTGGTTCCCGTGGTCGTCCTTGCGGACAAAGGAAACGATGGAGTTGTCGGCGTCGTCGCACCAAATCCATTCGAATCCGGTGTGGTAGTGGTCGATTTCCCAGAAGGGCGAGTTTTCCTTGTACAGGTGGTTCAGGACCTTCACCATCTGCAGCAGTTTTCCGTGGCTATCCCAGGTGATCAGGTGCCAGTCCAGGGACTGCTTCTCGTTCCATTCCCGGAACTGCCCGAACTCGTTGCCCATAAAGTTCAGCACCTTGCCCGGGTGGGCGTACTGGAAGGCGTAGGTGAGGCGGAGGTTCGCGAACTTCTGCCAGTTGTCGCCGGGCATCTTGCCCAGCATGGAGCCCTTGCCGTGGACCACCTCGTCGTGGCTGAACACCTGGATGAAGTTTTCGCTATAGGCGTACACCATGCTGAAGGTGAGCTGGTTGTGGTGGTACTTGCGGTGGATGGGCTCGTGCTGGATGTAACTCAGGAAGTCGTTCATCCAGCCCATGTTCCACTTGTAGTGGAAGCCGAGGCCGCCCTGCTCTGGCGGGCGGGTGATGCTGGGGAAGCTGGTGGATTCTTCGGCGATGAGGATGGCGTGAGGCGTGAGGCGGCCCATGATGCTGTTCAGGTGCTTCAGGAACTCGATGGTGTCGTAGTTGATGTTGCCTCCGTCCTTGTTGGGCACCCATTCGCCGGGGCCCTTGCCGTAGTCCAGGTAGAGCATGGAGGCCACGGCGTCTACGCGGAGGCCGTCGCAGTGGAATTCCTTGAGCCAGTACATGGCGTTTGCAATGAGGAAGTTCTTGACTTCGTTGCGGCCCAGGTTGAAGATGTAGGTGCCCCAGTGGGGGTGTTCGCCCTGTCGCGGGTCGGCATGCTCGTAGCAGGCGGTGCCGTCAAAGCGGCCAAGGGCGTGGGCGTCTTTCGGGAAATGTGCGGGCACCCAGTCCAGAATCACGCCGATTTCGTTCTGGTGGCACAGGTCCACAAAGTGGCGGAACTGGTCGGGCGTGCCGTAGCGGCTGGTGGGGGAGAAGAAGCCCGTCACCTGATAGCCCCAGGAGCCGTCAAAGGGATATTCCGAGATGGGCATCAGCTCGATGTGGGTATAGCCCATATCCAGCACGTAGGGCACCAGCTCCTCCGCCAGCTTGCGGTAGGAGAAGGGGTTGCCGTCGGCATAGGTGCGCCAGCTGCCCGCGTGAACCTCATAGATGTTCACCGGCTTGTTGTAGGGAGCGGCCTTGCTCTTTTGCCCCTCGGCATCGTTCCAGCGATAGCCGCCCACCTCAAACACCTTGGACGCGGTGCCGGGACGGGTCTCGGTGTGGACGCCGTAGGGGTCACTCTTGTCCACCGCCTTGCCGTCCTGCCCAACGATATGGTACTTATAGGCGGCATACAGGGGGATATCCTGCACCGTGGTTTCCCATATACCGCCGTCGGTCCACGCCATATGTTGGGCGTCGGGGTTCCACCCGTTGAAG
>CALATK010000072.1 GCA_937891805.1 uncultured Fibrobacter sp.
ATAACTAATGCAATTCGCCATTCCCCGCCTATGCAGGTATAATCCTGGTAGTTTTTACAGTCCAGTGCCCTTGTACCATCCATGCAGGGCGTAAAGCTTACGTTGTCCCCGTAGATTTCCTTACGGTCAGAAATATGGCTGCACTTTTCTGTGCTCGACGATGAGCGGGGCAGGTCGACACAGTTGACGTCGTTGCCGTTATCGTCGTAACAGTTGCCGAAGTCTCCGCAATAGGTCTGGATTCCCATGTCGCAAAGATCCTGTTCGGTGTAGCCGCATTCGGGAATCAGGGCGTCACAAGTGGGGTAGTCGATTGCGGAACTGGAGCTTCCGTCTTGATTCGCCGAGGAATACCCGTCTCCAGATCCGGAGCTTTCTGCGTCTGCAGAACTTTCGATGTCTAGGCCGCCATTGCCCTTGCCGTTATGGTTGTTGACGCCCTCTGCCTCGGAAGCGGACGAAATTTCTTCGGAATACGGCACGGTGGCGCTGCTACTGTCGTCGCAGGCGACCAGCGAGATGGCTAGCGACGCTGCGGCAAGCCCGCAGCCGAATTTTACGAGTTGTTTCATATCGTTGCTCCTTTTTTAGTACTGTCTATTTGCCCACCCCGTACTAAAGTCCAGGTCGATGCATTTGCCTGACGGTTTTTCTATTGTCTTCGTTTCCTTGACGATTTCGGCTTCAAGGTTTACATTACTGCAGTAAACAAACAGGAATGCATAGAGTTTTTCTTCTGTCGAATAACTGCAGCCTTCCATTTCTACGACGGTAACCGTCATGGAGTTTGCACTGACCGACGTCAAGACGTTTGGCCTTCCGTCGCCTGCGACCACCAGCACATAGGCGCTGTAATCTTCGGCACCGCTTGCGCTGCAGGTCCCGTCGGCCTTGAGTTCTTCGATTTTGTTCTGGATTGTTTTCATCCCTTCTATTTTCTCGTCGGGAAGCTTGTAGATTCCGGGCTTATCGAAGTCCAACGAGGAACTGTTGTTGTCGCCTTCGCTGGTTGAAGGAGCCGTATCGGTCTTGTTCCGGACAACCGTTGCCGCAAGGACAGAATTGTCGTAATGGAGGTCCGGGATTCCGTACTGGACAATAAAGCTGTTGGGATCTTTGCCGGAAACGGGAGCGGATTCGCTATGAGCAGGGCTGGAATCGTTTTCTGCACCGGAGGAGCTCTGCTCTACAGTGTTACTGGAACTTTCCACGCCGGGAGAAACCATCAGGGAACTGGAAGAAAGTTCCGCCTTGTTGGGGCTTTCGGAACTAGAGGACGGATTTTCGGAAGCGGAGGATACCGACCCTTGACCTTCGGCCATTTCATTAGTTTCTTCGGCGGTACCAGCAAGACCGCTCGTGGAATCGGCGCATCCTGTGCCCAAGAAGGCCACAAGGAAAAATAGCGCGAATAAATACAAGAGGAATGGCTTATTCATTTTCGCACTCCTTCACGTTTTTGGTCAAGGGGAAGAGCTGGAGGTTCAGGCGGTACACTTGGTCGATGTTTTTGTCGTCAGCGGCGATGGCGATAATTTGGCGGCGGCATTCGTCCAGCACCTTCACGATGCGTTCGTAACTTTCGCGGGACACTCCCATGGTCACTCCGCTGAAGTTGCGCTGTTCAACAGGCAGATCCAACGCAGGGGTGGCAAGCTTGGACATCTGGCGGTGCATTCCCCTGAGTGCAAGCCGCGTGGCGTCCGGCGTTCCTGTGATGGATGTTTCTGCCTGCACGAAAGCGCTGTCCCCTGCCTTCTTCAGGAGACCCGCCTTCGTGAGGAAGTTCAGGCTCTGCTGGACTTCTGCCGCGGTCATTTCGGGGTAGCATTTCTTGGCGATTTCGCCCGGAGTGGCGCCCGGCATCAGCGGGGCAAGTTCACGTACAACGGGGTTCTGCCAGGAATCGTAAAACTCGAACAGGTCGCCTTCTAGCACGCGGACCTTGTGGACCTTGGCGATGGCGAGCATGTTTTCGTAGGCGGCCTTCTTTTTTTCTTCGGTGGCGGCCTGGCCGAATTCCACCATAGCGCGGAAATATTCCATCTCGAAACCCACGAGGCCCATGGCGGCCCCCGTGCGTTCTACGCCGACCTTGCTCAGCTTGCTCTTGCCGTCGCAGACTACCTTCATGTAAGAAGAGGAGGTAAATCCTGCGATTCTGGAGAACTCGCGCCACGAGAAGACGGAACGGCGCTTGCGCTCCTCGTAGTAGTCCAGCATGTACTGGCGGAAATCGGAATATTCGACTATCGGTTTCATCGTAAATAAATATACGACTATTTTCCCCAAAAGTCAATAGCCTATGCAACAAAATATTTGTTTTTGTTCAAATTTCACAATTATTTTGCATTATTTTACAAAATTTTCCGTATATGAAACAGAACGTTTCATAAAAGGAAGTCCCCTACTACTCTGTAGGAGACACTTCTTCCTGCCATTGTCCACCGGCAAGCTGCTTCTTAAAAGGTCATTCTTTCTTGCGGCCGGCGGAACGCTTCAGCTGGTTTACCAGGAACTTGTAGAACCCTTCGATGTGGGAATTGTCCTGCTTGCCGCGGAGGAGCGTCACCACGATATCGCGCTTGAATTCGATATCGGTAATCTTCAACAGCTTGATTCTGCGATTGTCCACCTTGCCCCAAGAGAACTCGGGCCAGAATCCCACACCCAAACCGCCTGCGATGGCGTCTTTTACCATAAGGGCGTTGTCGCTCTCGAAAATCAGGTGGGCCTGGAAGCCTATGCGCTTACAGTAATCCTCGCAGATGGTGTGGAGCTGCTTGGAACCGTACAGGCCGATAAAGTTGGTGTCGCCCAGTTCATGCAGCGATATGCTGTCGCGCTTCTTGTATTCCGCGGTATTGGGAACGGCGAGGTAGATGTTCTCGGAACAGACAAAAACCTCTTCGTCGGGATTTTCCTGCGGGCGGTAGTTGGCGAAAGTCTGGATGGAAATGTCGTACAGGGACGATTCCTCTTTCTGCACCAGGTAGAAACGGAGCGCCGGAGCGTCTTTCTTGTACTGGATAACCGCATTGGTCACAAAGGAAGAAGCCGCCAGGACCTTGAGGCTCACGGTAATGGCCTGCTTGTCGGACTTGGCCCGAAGGCGGGCAGGCAAGGCCTCGATGTCTTCGTAGAGGGGCTTCACCTTTTTGTAGAAGTAATCACCCGCTTCGGTAAGCTTGATGTTACGGCCGCTGGACTTGAAAAGCTTGACGCCCAGTTCGTCTTCTAGCTTGTGGATGGCATGTGTCAACGCAGGCTGCACAATGCACAGGTTCTTGGCGCTCTGGGTCACGTGTTCGGTACGAGCCACTTCCAGAAAGTACTTGATATGGGTCAGTTCCATAAAAACTCCAATTCATCAAAAATTTTTATAACACAAATATAAACAATAAAATCAGGATACAGAAGGGTAAAACAGGGATTTTTAAAAAAATCATCAAAAAAAGTGATTAAAAATGAAAAAATTATTTATTAGTCAATATCAAAATCATGTTTTATCTTTGTCACCGAAAACAAAAAAAAGCCCCAAGGCACATTCAAAGGAGTTCTCATGAAATCGGTTCTTAAAACACTTGCCACCACAGCCCTCGTCGCATTCACCGCCTTCGCCTTTACCGCCTGCAACGACAACCGGGACTGCGCCTACAACGAGGCCGGCCACACTCTCGCCTGCCCCGAGAAGACCTACAAGACCGTAACGCTGGGCGGAAAGACCTGGATGGCCGAAAACCTGGACGTATTCACTCCGGATTCAAGCGTGTGCTACGCCAACAACCACGACAACTGCAATACGGATGGACGCCTGTACACCTTCGCCTCTGCAACGGGTAACGTATGCCCCACCGGTTGGGCGCTCCCCACCGTAGAAGATTTCAAGGTGGCCTTCGGCGCAAGCGAGCCCGCCGCTCTCAAAAACGCCAACGGTTTTAACGCCCTCTTCGCCGGATTCAAGTACTACGATGGGAACTTCGCCGACAAGGGCGTAAGCGCCAGCTTCTGGACAAGCGACAGCTACGACGATTCCAGGGCTTACCTTGTCCGCATTACCGACTCCGGAATCGCCTACGAGCACTTCAACAAGAACATTTTCGCCTCTGTCCGCTGCATCAAGAAATAGCTACACCCCTCCGGTGGAGTTAGTTGTTATTTTTCAGGATGTCACTTCTTGTGACCTACACCCTACTACCTAAAACCTACTACCTAATACCTACAACCTATCACCTAACACCTAGCCCCTAGATCCTAACCCCTATTCCCTAACTATGACCTGGCTTATCAATCTATTCACCCAGCCCTCGGTAGGGCAACAAGTTGTGGCGATTGCCCTCACGGCGGCAGTCGGCCTCATGGTCGGAAAAATCAAGGTCAAGGGCATTAGCCTTGGCGGTGCAGGAGCGCTCTTTGTGGGAATATTGCTTGGGCACTTGGGGCTCCGCGTCGAAGCAAATGTGCTCCATTTTATCCAGGAATTCGGCCTTATCCTGTTCGTCTATACCATCGGCATGCAGGTGGGGCCTGGATTCATAGATTCCATACGTAGGCACGGGCTGGTGCTGAACATTCTGTCTGTAGGAATCGTACTGCTGGGCGTTATCGCGACCCTCTGCCTCTACTTCTTTACCAGCATGCACGACAACGTGCCCGTACTTATCGGCATGCTCTGCGGTGCCGTGACCAACACGCCCTCGCTGGGAGCCGCCAACTCGGCATTTGCCGCCGCCGGCGTGGATACATCCCTGACAGGAATCGGCTATGCGGTAGCTTACCCCTTCGGTGTTATCGGAATTATTCTCGTAATGCTGCTCGTGCAGCTCATGTTCCGGCAGGACCCCGCCAAGGCGGCAAGCGACTACGCCGACGAAATCGCCGCCACTACCAAAGAAATCGAATCCTGCAGCCTTACGGTAGACAACCAGAATCTGTACGGAATCATGCTGAAAGAAATCCCTGACCTGATTTCCAGCGGGGTGGTGGTGACCCGACTCTTGCGGGGCGAAGAAATCTTCACCCCTAACGAAAAGACCGTCATCGAAAAAGGCGACAAGGTGCACATCGTAGGCATGCCCGAGGCCGTAGCCGCCATGGAAAAGATTATCGGCAAGCGTCTGGACACGCCCATCACCACGATTCCCGCCAAGAGTACGGAACCCATCCAGGTGAGGACCGTACTCGTGACCAACAAGAAAATACTGGGTCGCACCATCGGATCCCTGGCTTTGGCAGAACGCTTTGGCGTGACCGTAAGCCGCGTGACCCGGAGCGGATTCAAGTTTACGGGCCGATTAGATTTGCGCATCAAGTTCGCCGACAAACTGAAAATCGTCGGCCCCGCTTCAGGGCTGGACGCGGTGACCCAAAAATTGGGCAACTCCCTGACCGCCCTGGACCACCCCGAAATTCTACCCGCGTTCCTGGGAATCTTCCTGGGAGTCATCGTAGGCAGCATCCCCTTCGCCATTCCCGGGATGCCGACCCCGCTTAAGCTTGGGCTTGCAGGCGGCCCGCTGATTGTGGCCATCCTGTTAAGCCGCAAGCGCAAGATCGGGCCCCTGAACTTTTTCATGGCCAACAGCGCAAACCTGATGCTCCGCGAGTTCGGCCTTACGCTTTTCCTGAGCTGCGTGGGCCTGAACGCAGGTATCAAATTCTTCGAAGTGCTCCTGAACGGCGACGGGCTCTACTACATGGGGCTTGCGGCCATCATCACCTTCTTCCCACTTGCCATCATGGCAGTGGTGGGGCACCTGGTTTTCAAGGTGAACTACCTTTCGCTCTGCGGCGTGCTGGCAGGCGCCACCACGGACCCTCCGGCCCTGGCCTTTGCCAACAGCCAGGCGGACAGCGAGGCGGTGAACATCGGGTACGCGTCAGTCTATCCGCTGACCATGCTGCTCCGGATTCTAAGCGGACAGGTGCTGGCTATTCTGCTGCTTTCGGCTGTGTAGCTTTTGTAAAACTGGCGAACTACTGTTCCAGTTCCAGCAAATCCGCCTTTAGGGACTGGTCATTGGGGTAGTATTTCTGGGCCAGCAGCAATAGGCGGCGGGCCTCGTCGGGACGCTTTTTTGCCATGGCATCGTAGGCCATGTTCTTGAGACCATAAATGGCTTCGGCATTTCCATTTTTTGCCGCCAGCTCGTAGGCGTATTCTGCACGGTCCAGGAACTTGGTATCGTAGGCCAGGTTCCCGAGGAAAATGGCGGCGTCGGAAAAGTCCGGCTTGATTTGCAAGATATTGTTCAGAATGTCCATGGCCACAAAGGGCTTGTTGTCTTCGGCCAAGACATCGGCCAGCTTGTACATGACATTCACGTCGTCAGGGCGCACGCCCAGAGCCTCGCGGTAATGACCTGCGCTCTGCTCATACTGTTTGTTCATGCGGAAAACATCCCCAAGATAGACCAGAAAATCCACTTCTTCGGGGTGTGCCGTGTAGCCCTTGCGGACAATTTCTACAGCCCGGTCGTAATCGTCCATGGCGATGTTCGCCTCCGAAAGCTGATAGACGATGCTCAGGTCGTCAGGGTCCAGCTGGTAGGCCTTTTCTACCGAACGGAGCGCCCCCACCTTGTCGCCCACCTTGCTGTAGGCCTCCCCCAGGTAGAGCCATCCCGAAATGTTGTTGGGCTCCAGTTTCAACGCCCTGTGGTAAGCGGCGATACATTCGGGATATTGCTTCAGGCGGAAATAGACGCTAGCCATATTGAACAGCGCAGGGGAAAACGCCCCGTCTGAAAAATCCACCGCCTTGCGGTAGGCGGCCGCCGCCTCGGGGTATTTTTCCATCTGGTAATAACTGTTGGCGATATTGAAACTTGTGGCCGTGGGGTCGGCACCGCGTTCTTCGGCCTTGTGATACAGAATGATGGCCTGGTTGAATTTTCCGTTACGGTAAAGGGCGTTGGCGCGTTCCAGCAGGTCGTAAGAAGACTGCGCAGAAAAAACAGGAATGGCAAAAAACATGATGATATAAGACAGAAGCGAGAGCCGCGACAAACCATGTTTGCCGTTACTCATACCCCAAAGCTCGCAAACGCGAGCGACCTCATAGCTCATACCACTAATCCCTAAACATCACCTCGAAAGGTTGTTCCATTCCACAAAACGCCACCGCCTTGCCGTCTTTTTCTGCAGGGGCAAAGGTCATGCGGCCAAGAGCTTCGCGACCGGCGGCGGCAAGTCCAGAACCTGCAGGAGATTCCTCGATAACGCGGATATCATAGGCCCGCCCGCCCACATCTACACAAAAACTCAGGCGGAGCGTAGCGTCAATTTCCCGGTCCCGAATTTGCGGTGGCACCTGGAAATTGGGCATAGATTTGCTTTCGGGTTTTTTATCTACATCGCCCTTTTCACTGGACATAGCGCCCCCGCGAAAATCCGCTACCAGTTCCTCGTTAATGGCTGCCCCTGCCGTCCCCGAAGCCACCCCCAAGTTCATGGCAAGACGCGGGCCCGCCTTGGGCGTGCGGGAGGAGGTCTTTTGTCGCTCCGGCTTGCGGGATGGCTTTTTCTTTTCCACCTTCTTTTCCATTTCTTCCACCTTCTTTACGGAGACTTCCGTCTTGGTGTACTTTTTTTCGTGGAAGATTTTTCCGGTCAGAAACATGTTAGCAAGAGTCACGGAAAATACCAGCAGCAGGCTACAAAGCACCGCCGCCAGGAGAAGCAGAGACCGCTTGATTATTTTCCTTAGAATCTTACGCATTGTAGTTATGAGTTATGAGTTATGAGTTATGAGTTATGAGTTGTGAGTTATGAGTTATGAGCTATGAGTTGTGAGTTATGAGTTGTGAGTTATGAGTGGCGAAAGAATCGTCTAGTAGATCCTCGCCAGTTTATCCCGGACCTGTTCCGTGACGAAGATGACACATTCACACTCATTCCACATTTCACATTACACATCGAAACTATTCCGCTTGGGCCGCGATGGACACCTTCTTGACTCCGGCCAGATTGCACATATCAATGACCTGCACCAGCACGCCTGTTTCTGCGCCCTTGTCGGCAATGACCACGGCCTCCCTGTCGGGATTTTTCGAGAGGGACTGTTTCAAGATATCTTGCAGGCTTGCCAAATCCACCTGACGCTCGTTCATGTGGATGGTTCCTTCGCGGGTAATGGCGATGAGCAGGTTTTCCTTTTCCAGCTGGCTTGCCGTCTGGGCCTGTGGCTTGGTCACATCCACGCCAGTTTCCCGGGTAAAGGACGACGTGACCACAAAAAAGATAAGCAAGATGAACACGATGTCCATCAGGGGGCCCATCTCGATGCCCATATCCTTTTTCTTTCTGCTCGGCAGGTTGAATTCCATAATTACCCTACAAAATAATTGTCAATAATCGTGGCCCCGAGTTTCAAGTCCTGGGTCAAAATTTCCACACGCTCATCCAGGCGCTGTTTCAGCAAGGTCAAGGGGAACGCCACCAGGAGCCCGCTCTGGGTAGAAATAAGGGCTTCCGAAATTCCGTCGGCCATAAGGACCGGGTTCTGGTTTCCGTACAGGGTAATCACCTCGAAGGTGGAGACCATGCCCGTCACCGTTCCCAAAAGGCCTAGCAGCGGGGCTGCCGCCGCCATTACCGCCACGATGTGGCTTCCCTTTTCCATGTGGCGTAGCGTTCCCAGCATGCGCACCTGCATAATGTCGCGGAATCCTTCGGGATTCTTTTGCGCATGTTCAATGGCGTAACGGAGTTCGCTGGCCAAAATTCCACGGCGTTTTTCCAACCGGGACATGGCCTTTTCGACACCACCTTCATTCAGGTCGTGACGCAGGTTCTTGATGACCTTCTGGACATCTTGCCTGAAAAAGTCAGAACCGATACGGAACCAGCTGTAAAACAGGTAGTAGAAACCGACAGTTCCCACCAGCAGAATGGGGAGCATCACCACGCCACCGGCCTGGTACGTGCTTTTCAGGGATTCAACGAATACGTAGAAGGAATTGCTCATTTTTCCTTGTCGAAAATCCTGTTCAGTAGGGCCATGCTCTGCATGTAAAGTTCGCTGGTGACCTTCTCGATTTTTTCACTCAGAAGCCCGTGAATGATCATCACGGGAATGGCGATGACAAGGCCCGTTTCCGTTGTGACCAGGGCTTCGGAGATACCGCCGGCAAGCACGCGGGCGTCGTTGGTACCAACCTCGGTGATGACGGTGAACAAGGTGATAATACCCGTCACCGTTCCCAAAAGTCCAAGAAGCGGAGCGATGGTGCCCATGGCGGCCAAGAGTCCCATGCGGCGTTCCAATTTAGGTTGCTCCCGAAGCAGGGCCTCTTGCAAGGAACGTTCCGCATTTTCACGAGTGTCGTTTGCCTTGTTGAGCACCGCAAAAAGAACCATGGCAAGACTCGTGCCGCGCTGCAGGCACAGGTTGGCGGCCTCCTCGTAACGGGTGTTCTGGACAAGCATATTCAGGCGCGCCATGAAACGCTTGCCCAAATGCCCGCGGTACATGAGCACAATAAAGCGCTCCGCTGCCAGGAGCAGGGCAAAGAACGCCACCAAAAATAGCGGATACATCACGATACCGCCTTTCTTGAACCATTCCGCAAACTGCGTCTTGAGCGATTCGTTACCCTTGTTACTAATAGAATTCTTGATGGCCTTGTTCTGGAGCAAGTCCATCGGGACATCCACCTGGACCGTGTTCGACTTGGAAAGTCCCGAATAGGCATTGTTGATGGCTGCACGAATCGATTCCGCCATGTCGGCAGGAAGCGCAGCGTTCCATTCATAGCGCTTGCCTTGCAAGGCGCCCGTCCGCAGAAGCGCCTGGATTTCGCCGTTGTCCGTGGCCGCCTCGCCCAGGAACACCGTCCCGAGACGCATGCGGTAAACCTCCACGTCAGTGCGGCTCCCTACCTGGGATTTTTCAGGACCGAAAGACTGGGTATAGGTCATCTCGTGTCGGGCGAGCAGATCGTTCAAATAATACCTCAGGGCAGGCAAGGTGTTCGGCTTTTTCTTTGCCATTTCCCGCTGGGCCTTGTTCAGGGAAAAAAGTCTCTCCCCCATGCCCACGGGGTAATCTCCCGTAATCTCGTCCAGGGACTTGTCTATGGAAAGTCTCACCTGCGTGTTAAAAGCCTCGAAGGCATCTTCTTCGGCCTTGGCCGTTTCTTCGGCTTCGGCGGTAACATCCTTGCTGGCCTGGACTTCTTCACTTACGCGGCCCAGATCCGTAGAGAGCTTTGTGTAGCGACCGTCCAGTTCGCGGGTCTCCACCTGATGTTCCTCGGTCAGCTGGGATTCGGCATAACGCTTGCTCCAGTGGGCCGCTTCCAGTTTTTCAAGAGAGTCGGCTTTTTGCAAGCGGATACGAGCAAGGCTTTCGATTTCACGCTGAAGGTTCTGGATTTCCACCTGCTTCAGGGAGTCTTGGATACGGGCCTGCTCTTCGGCGTCCTTCTTTTTTGCACCCCAAGAGAGGTTTGGCATAATAAACAACAGGAATAGAGCCATCATTGTTCTTGACAGCCATTCCGAATTCCGAATTCCGAATTCCGAATTCATCTCTCGCCTCCTACCACAGAAAGGGTGACAGGCATGGCGATAATCTGGGGCGGTTTCTTGGCCAGTTTCACGTCTATCGCGTAGCGGATAATTTCACGTTCCCACAGTTCCAGGTTTTCGTTCCACTCGTAGGTGATTTTGCCCTTGCTAGTGCGGCGCACCAGGCTTCCGTAAACGGTGCCGTTTTCGTCGCTATAGACCATCCACTGGTTGCCAATCCGCAGAATCTGGGCGTTAATCAATTCGCCGTTCTTGCGGGTAAGGGGCGCATTCACAATAGCCACCTCGTCGCCGAACTTGATTTCTTGCTGGATAACCGCCTTGATACGGGAAAAACTTTCTTCTTCGGCGGCGCTCCCGCTTTCGATATCCCGAGCGAGAGAACGGACCCGTTCCAGCCTGGCATCCCGTTCCCAAGGCACCGTCATGGCCACCTGCCGTTCCAGCTGCTTGCATATAGAAAGCATGGCCGAACGCAAGGCCTTGCGCTTGGCGGCCACGTTGTCGTTTCGGTTCTTGGCGTGGGCCTGTTTCTGCCGTTCTTCTTGCAGCTGGGCAGCCACGCCCCGGATTTTCACGTTCAGGCTGTCGATTTCGGCGCGGCGGCGCTCCGAATCTTCGCTATAGCGGGCCTGCAACTTCTTGTAGCGGGAATCGTCCGCCCTGAGCAGGGAATCCGTAGAGGCAATCTGCCGGGTCAGCTTCTGGATTTCGGAATTCAGCTTTTCCTTTTGCTGTTTCAGGTCTCGGATTTCCGAATCGTAATCGGCAAGGGCCAATCCCGAAAGGAACAGCACCAAAAGGACAAAGGGCAAAAATTTCAATCTTGTCATATTCTTCTGCGTTAAGTTGCACCAAAATTACATATTTAAAACACCGGAACCTGCAAAAAATGTCACCGCCACACTGGAAATAATCAACTTTTGCCCCATATTTCTATATTGCGCACAAAGGTAAATCTATGTTTAGGACCAATTGTTTCCATAGCGCGGCCTGCGCCGCATTGACCATCGCCCTTTCCGGGTTCCTGTTTAGCGCCTGCTCCGACGACAGCTCCAGCAGCGCCTCTGACCAAGGCAAGGCGGATCCCCTTGCCGAATGCACCGCCCCCGCCTTCCTCAAAAAAGGCGACAAGGTGGCACTCCTTTCGCCCTCCTACTCCACGCCCGATTCAAACATCCAGAACACGGCGGCCGTCTTGAAGGAATGGGGCTTTGAACCCGTTATCGGCAAGAACGTGGGCAAGCTGGACGCGGGCAAGTATGCAGGCCCCGCCCAGGAACGGGCCGACGACTTTACCGCAGCCCTCAAGGACACAAGCATCAAGGCCATCTTGAGCAACCGTGGCGGCTACGGCACCATCCAGCTGGTGGACCTTATCGACCTGAAGCTGGTGACGGACAATCCCAAGTGGCTCATCGGGTTCAGCGACATTACCACCCTGCATGCCATGGAAACCAAGGCAGGCGTCATGAGCATCCACGGCACCATGAGTTCGTTTATCGGAAAGACCCGCGGAAAAGACGACAACAGCACCCTCTTGCGGGACCTGCTCAAGGGCACCGTGCCTACCTATAAGGTTCCCAAACACAAGTTCAACCAAAAGGGAAAAGCCGAAGGGATTCTCGTGGGCGGCAACATGGCCACATTCGTTCCGCTGGTAGGTGCCAGTGACATCGACGTGTTCTCCGGCGACGGAATCATCTTGTTCATGGAAGAAGTGGGCGAATCCCTGCACAACATCGACCGTATGTTCAATGCACTGGAACTTCACGGCGTCATGGAAAACGTGAAGGGCGTTGTCCTCGGAGAATTCGTGGATTCCGGGACGGACCTGAATTATGAAACTACCGAGGAAATGCTTTCCAAGTACCTGAAGAAATACAACATCCCTGTCCTGTGCGGGTTCCCTGCAGGCCACGACGACATAAACGTTCCCATTGTCATGGGAGCGAAGGTCAAAATGGATGTTACCGACAACGGCGCCACTCTGGCCTTTGACATAGACGGCGAAAAGAAGGACGTGGATACAGACAAGTTGTTGAACAAGCCTTCTCTTGCAAAGTCCCTCCGGCTGATACTTTCGGGAAAATTATTCTCCATCAACGAATAAGAGAAAGACTAGCTTCTGCTCCAGAGAATACAATAGGCCTGGGTCCTGGCCGCAAAGCGCTCCGTCTTTAGCAGTTGCCGCACTTGTTCCTTGCTGTACCAGGCGGCATCGATTTCTTCACGCTCGGAATCGCTGGGCCTGATTTCACCACAGGCTACACCGACCACAACCACGTTCAACTCGTTGGCAAACCCGATGGCGGAATAACTTTCTTTCCAGGTTTCGTCTATGCGCAAAAGGGTCAGCCCCGTTTCTTCGCGCAGTTCACGGGCAGCAGCCTGCTCTACCGTTTCGCCCTCGTCTATGAGTCCCGCAGGGAAATTCACCACCTGCTCCCCCACCGCCATGCGGAATTCCTTGCACAGCAGCAGTTTTTCGCCGGACTCGTCGTGCATTATCAGGACCACAGCGTTATTTTTGTGGCGCCGCAGGTCTTCAATACTCTTGACGTTCGGTTCGCGGCTGATCATCTCGTAGGTAACAGGCTTGCCACTTGCCGTTTCGTAATGGAGGTCGTAACGGGTAATGAACTTCCCGGAATGGATTTTTTCAATGCTCTTGAACTTCATTTTCCAATCACGCCGTTAGCGACTAGTCTTCCAAGAAATACTGCACGTTGGTGACCACACGAACCTTCTTGACAAAGGGCGTATTTTCGTCACGGTCCTCGATGGAGAACAGCCCCTGGGTTGCCGTCTTGATTTTACCCAGCTTGCTCCTGGAATCCTTGGCGAATTTTTCTGCAGCAGCACGGGCGTCCTTGTTGGCCTCTTCAATCATTTCGGGCTTGATGGCGTTGAGCCCGTTAAAGCTGTAAATCTTGCGGTAACGGAAATCCCCTTCGCTAAAGGCAATTCCCTGCTTCAACAGTTCACCCTGCTTTTCCATCAGTTCACGAACCTTGTCCACATTCTTGGAGGCCACCGTCAGCGACATGGTCACCACATAGCGGAAGGGGCGTTTTTCACTGGTATACAGTTCGCTCTGGGTATCCATAATATCGGGAGATGCTTTGGTGATTTCTTCCTTGGCAACCCCATTATCCTGGAGGAACTTTTCCAGGGCTAAAGTCTTGGCCTGGACCGTCTCGTACAGGGCCGAAAGGTCGTTGCCCGCTTCCTTGAACACGATAGGCCAAATTACGTAATCGGCTGGAACTTCACGTTCGGCAAGCCCCCGCACAACAACCACACGGTCCCGGTCCTTCACGTGAATCATGGCGCAATAGAGGAAAGCGCCCAGCCCAAGAATGGCGATAGCGAGCACAACTGCTTCTTTGAGTCTTGACTGCATAGCAGGCCTCCTGTTTTTAAATGCTCATCCTTCCATAAAATACAAAAAAAGAAACTCCCCGCATAGCCGTTTCGATACGGCAAAATGCAGCCAATCCATCCATTTTCACCAAACAATCAGGATTAGTTATTAATTTAATGAAAATTATGCATTTGACTTTATCTTCTCTAGCATCGCACGGCCTAACTTTGTGTCCCGCAGCGAAAGGGGCGGTATCATTGACCTCGCCCTACCCGCTTATCCGCCTTTTGCCGGTGGTGTCGCCGACATCCGCGGTTTCGGCGGCTGGGACCAGGTATAGGCCGTTCACCAGTTCTTGCAAACCGCAGGCTTGTCCTGCTTACAAATCAACTCCACCTCCCTCGCCAAGACGGGGGATTTTTGTTCTTCTATGTAGTAGCGACTCACCAGGGCGGATTTACACTGGGGGAACCTCCCGTAATCCCAGTCCCTGTCGGCGCACCATTCCCAGAAATACTCCAGGCAGTCGTTCTTTTCGGTGCTTTCCAGGCAGTCCTTCTTGAGGCTTGAACAGTCCGCAATCTTGTTACTTTCGAAGTTGCCTGCCACGCAGTAACGCTTGAGGCCGTCGGCGTAGGCGTTTGACTTGTCCTTGGAATCGATTGTATCGGGCAGGAATACGGACCACTTGGTAGTATCCAGCATCATGGCGGCCTTGACCAGAGAGGGGTAGCATGTCTCGTTCACCAGGTAATCCCCTTCTTCGAAGTAGGCGACAGCCTTCGAATTGGCCGTAACCAAATCTGTACCGCCAGCCGCCGAATCCCCATAGGGCATTCCAGAGCAATAGACATCCTGGTACAGCCTGCAGGCCCTGTTTTTCCAGCCCTCCTTGTCATCGGGGTCGTCGCCGGCCTGCTTGCAGGAGGCGCTCCTGATGTATTCAAATTCCAGGTAGTCATCGCCCTTGATTTTTACGGGAATATCCACCCGTTTCATGCCCGAAAAAACGCCCATGCCGTTTTCGATGTTGGACACGGGAACCACCCGGGGGTCTTCCAGAGCTTCCAAAACATAGTCCTCGTAATCCATGTACGCGCTGTCGGTGGCATAAAAATGGAGCACTGATTCCCCTATGGGGAAAGAGATGTTCGACACGAAAATGGTGTCGGCGCTGTTGTAGCCGCCTATGGTCCAATTGTCGTTGTACCCCAGCCTCTTGGTGTTTTCAAGGCTGTTGCTCAGGGAGAATACAAAGCCGGCGGAATCCTTGTCCGCAAAGTTAGAAAGCATCTTGTGGACGGTGGTGTTCATGGATTCGCCACCGTTCACGTTGTCGTAGGTCAGCGTCACCAGCACACCGCCCAAATCCTTGTCGTGTTCCGTGTAGAACTTGAAGATATCCATGTCCCTGGGAAAAGTCAAGAAATTCGTTTCAAATCCCTTGCCGTTCAAGGCCACATCCTTGGTCTTGCCGTCTTGCTGGGGGATTTTCACCTTCTTAACGGAGAATTTCTTGGGGATAGTGGCAACAGCCTTATAGGTGGTAGAAACCTTTTCGCCGGAACTGTCCCACTTGAAGAACGCCTCCATCTTGTAGGAATTGCCCGCCTTGCCCACAAGGCCCGACGACGAATCCGCCACAAAACAGTTGGGCTTACCCGTTTCGGGGACAAGCTGCACGGGAGCGGATTTTGCCGTGGTGTCGAGGACGGTCACCTTGGCGCTGTCATAGAACGCGAAGTTTTCTGCCGAGGATTCTTCCAGTTCATACATCTTGGAAAAACAGATTCGCGGGGACTCGCCCTCCATAATGTATCCGTAGGTGTAAACGCCTGCATAGATTTCCGTGGTGTGGGGGTAGTATTCCCAGGGTCCGTGAAAATCCCCGCAGGCTGTGAGAAACACCCCAACCACTAACCACCAACCACTAATCACTCTAGAAATAAGACTCATAACTCAGCATAATCGGTAAAAAGGGAAACTGGTATATTTCGTTGTATTCAGGCGGGTTTTCGCGGGTATCGTAGAAGGAGTAGAACATGTTGTCGTGGTTGGTCAGGTTGATGATGGTCCAGCTGAAATTCCACTTGTTTTCGCGGCCGATATCGATGACCTTCACATCTATGCGGAAATAGTCGGTTTGCCTTTCTGCATTGCGGCTACCCTGCACCACCACGATGTTGTCGGAATAATCCCTGTTTCCCAAATCTTCCCGATAGAAATACCCCTTGTATCCCGTAATGGGCATGCCCGCCGAATACTTGAGGGCAATAGAGGAGCGGAAATAGCGGCCCTTGACCGGGTGCTTTTTCAGGGCATCCTCGTCGCCTTTCCAGTTGATGCCCGCGTCTAGCTTCAGGGCGTAGGGTTGGTGCCAGCTGGGGTAATAGGCCTTGGTTCCGTCGTCGGAGCGGATAACGCTTATGCTCTGGCTCCAGTTGATTCCGCCAAACCACCAGCCCCTATCCTTGCGGAGCGAGAGCTCGTAACCGAAAGAATAACCCGACGCCGTGCCGAAATAATCCGCCATGACCATGCTTTGGGAATTGGCAGAGGCCTCGCTGTCGTCTTCGGTGGAGTCCGAATCCATGGCAAATGTCTTGAGGTCACTCTGGGTCTTGTAATAGAGCCCGACGGTGGCGTCGTAGCCGTCGAACAAATTCCTGTGGCTGTATTCCGTGGCAAACAGCCACGACGAAGCGGGTTTCATCTGCTTGCCGTAATTGTCCGTGGTGGCCGGGTAGTAAAACTCGTTCAAGGTTTCCTGATCGCTGAACATGATGGAATTCAAGTATTGCAAATAATAGCCGCCATAAAATTCAACCGTCTTGGTTTCGTCCAGGTTCACAGTCAAGGACGCCCTGGGTTCTACGCCAAAATGCTTGGCCGCCGTCTGGTAGTTGAACCGTGCACCGTACTGCAGCAAATAATCGGGAGTAACCTTCCAGGCATCTTGCAGGTAGCCCACATGGTGGAAAGGCCTCTGCTTGTCTTCCAGCTTGGTGTCAGAAACCCGCTCTCCCAGGCGGTCGTAGGTATATTCCAGTTCGTAACCGCCGGTTATCACGTGGTCCTTGACGCCGCGGTAGTTGAGCCACTGCTTGCCCGAAAAGGTCATCAGGTTCATGCTGATGGACATCAGGTCCGATATTTCCATGTTCTGGTAAAAACGGCTGAATGCGTAGGTGGAATTGTAATCCCAGTTGCCGTTGAAGCGGTGGTAGATTCCGAGAGGAATCGCCACGTTTCCCCAGTCCACGTAAAGGGGGTCAAAGGACAGTTCGTCCTTGCCCACATAGAAGCTGAACTTGAAGCGGGTATCGTCCGTCAAATTGTACAGGAACGTTCCCTGCAGGTCCGTAAACTCATAGTCCAGATCAAGGTCCAGAAGCCCTATGGCGTTGCACAGGTCCAGCACATAGCCGATGTAGGTGGTGCGCCCCGCCACTACCCAGCGGGCGGGGCCCTGATGGCCTTCGGTATGGAACTGGGCGGCGAAGGTGCTTATCTTGATACTGCTCTTGCTGAACCATTCATCAACGCTGTCTTGCCCGCCCGCGCGGCCGTCCATCTTGAGTACCGAACTCAGGCGGTTGCCGTATTGGGCCGGAAAACCGCTCTTGTAGAACTTCACGTCGTCGATACCTTCTACGAGAAATGTGCTGAACAGCCCGAAGAAATGGACCGGAGAATAGACCACGGCGTTGTCGAACAGAAACAGGTTCTGGTCTGCGGCGCCGCCTCGAACGTAAATCTTGGAACTGAAATCGGAACTGGCGACCACTCCCGGGAGGGCCTGGATACTCTTGATGACGTCGGCCTCGGCGAGGCTCGGCATGCGCTTGATGGACTTGGCCGACACCACGGACTCGCCGGGGCTGCGCTTGGGGCGGCGCCGCAGCTGCACCACCACCTTCTTGAGTTCGGTGACCTTGCCATTGTTGCCTGCGGCAAGGAGGGAATCGACGTTCATATCGCTAGCGGAGTCGGGGCGTTGCGGGGCACCCCCGCTCGAAGGGGTAGCGGATGATGATTGGAGATCCCCGCCTTCGCGGGGATGACAATCAGCAGGAGCGAGGGGAAGGCTTTCCCCTTCACCCAAAGCAAAACCGTCGCCCAGGGCCTGGGAAAAGGCGCGTTCTGCACCGACATACTTGAGTTCGTAACATTTTTCCTTCTCGGCGCCGGCCGTGTCGGAATTGGTGACGCAGATATTCCAAAGGGTGTCCTCGGGGAGAACCACGCTGAAGGGCGTACCCACGGTGGTCTGGAGCGCCTCGCCGGATTCAAGAATTTCAACGTTGAGCTTTTCGCCCGCGGCAAAAGAACTGTCCTGCACCACGCCGTTGAAGACGATGCCCGTGGCCTTTGCAGAGTCTGCTGTTGCAGAGCCGGGAACGGACTGCGCGGAATCTGCCGTCCCTTGCGCAAAAGCAAGAGAGGCCGCCAGGAGCATCAGCAAGAAAAATATGTAGGAACGGACTTTCAATAAAAAATTCCCGAATTGCAAACAAAAATAGCAAATAGGCGAACCTATTTGCCATTATAACACCTGACGAGGTTGAAAGTGTTACTTTTACTAATTAATCTTCATCGGCCCAAACGTACTTGAACTTGAATTTCAGGCCTCCACGAGGTTCATGGCCGCAGGTTCCGCTGCAGGCATCGCTTCCCGAGTAAGACACGCCCTTGCTTCCAAAGTTGAATTTGGACTCAATCCAGTCATTCTTAGGTGCATCGCCATTCTTGCTAGTGGCAACACCGGGCACGTCATTCAACGACTGAGCGATCTTTTCGTAAGGCCAATCGACGGTTTGTCTATTGGTTCCGCCACCTTGAGCACGAATGCTCAAGAACAACGTCAACCCACCTTTGCCTATATCATAGGTGTATTTGTACCGATCCATTTCTACCGCATTGTCATCTTTGCTTATCTTGGAATCAGACTTGCTCTCGTAATGGATCGTGTTTCCCTTACTCACGCTGCCGCCTCTGCTGAAATAATACTTGTATTCATGCAGCTCGCGGTTTCCGTTCTTGAACAGGCCCCTCAGTTCGTGGTCAACACGGGCTTCACGGGCCTTATACTGGTATTCGGTACCATGGCCCACATTCTGGATTTTCATTATAACACGGCCAACAGCACGGGTCTGGGCCTTAGAGCCTTCGGAGAAGACATACTGCTTTCCATCCCAGGCATAGGCGAACACGCGGTAGGTGTAGTAGGGGCTACCTCCACCCACCTTGTCAGTAAAGAACTTGTCGTTCCGGCCGTTCAAGGCAACTACGGCGATACCATTGCCCCAGTTGTCCCCAACCTTGGGCTGCACCGTAGTGGGTTTCTTAACGAAGGATTCCAGAATCTTATTATTCGGCTGAACCTTCGGTTCGTCATTCTTTGAAGCTTTACCGAAAATACGAGCTATTGAGCTTGCAGCGATGGCAAAGGTTTTTCCCAGCACATTCGCATCATCGTCAATCTTATCGTACTCCGCCCGCACCACGACATATCCCAAGATGCGAGTATCCAGAGAATCGGGAATATAATTCACAATGATGCTATTACGGTCCGCATTGCGTCCCAAAATCATTTCCTGTGGAGTGTTGAGACCCGACGGAATATTCAGATAATAAGCGGCCTTGTTCCCATTTTCTGCGGTCACCACCACCTTCACCTCGGCCGTTTCAAACGGAACCAGCTTATCCACGGTAAACTTGAAATTCTTGGCTTCGGCGTTTTTTCCAGAACCTTTCACTCCGATTGGCGTAACAGGAACCTGGACCCCGTTCTTGAATACCACCACGCCGTCCTCGGCATTTACCGGATCAACTGTAGAAAGTTTCACCGCAACCTGGGCACCGTGAACATCCTTTGTCGTAATCAGCGAATCCCCATTGACAGCACATTTTGCCCCGGTCTTCTTGCATTCCTTCCGGAATTCGATGTCCTGTTTATGCGATTCATCAATAAAGTTCCAGGTATTGACAACCGAAATCGATGAGATTGGGCGGGCCACAGGATTTTCGTCTTCACCGTCATTGACTCCATCCCCATCGGTATCCTTCAAGGTCGGGTCTGTTACAAAAGGTCCCTTTCCGTTTTTGGTCCAACCATTGATTTCATCAAAGTCACTGATTCCGTCACCGTCAGTGTCCTTCATGTCGTCACGGGTGCCCAGGAGTTTTTCCATGCTGGCAGGAACGCCGTCGTGATCCCGGTCTTCGTTGTAGATGAACTGAACCACATCGCCGGCACCCACCACAATGGAATCAAGGTTGAAGTTACCGATTGCTACGGAGTAGATATTTGTCCGCTCCGGTGTAGCCGCCTTGTTCACAGCAACAAACCATACAGCAGTATCTCCTTTCATTATGTTGTTTTCCACACCGTCCAGCATAACCAGGCCAAAACGCTTATCCTTCCCGACCATCATGGTGTCCTGTTCATAGTCCATCTGGAGGATATCCAGAAATTCCGACAGATAAACTGGAGCACGCAGGTTCCTTTTGTTATTCGCATTCCTGTTGACCTTGAAATTTGTAGAGACCCGGTAGTCCAAGAAGCGAGTTCTCGAATCAGCATAATACGCCCCCTTGTCGAAGGTCACTCGGGCCGTTGTCCCAGACACCTTCGTGTAAGCCTCCGTAAAGTCCGTAGTCATCCCGGTTCTGCTCCTATCCAAGGTAATCTTGTAAGCACTGGCCGAAAGGAAAATGGCGCCCGGATTGAAGATAAAGCTATTCAAGGCATCCAAAGAAATTCCGCTCTTCCAAAACTTCAGTTCCTTGGATTCTCCCGGAGCCAGAGTGATACGGGTCCACTTATCTTCGCCGTAACCATCGCCTACGGCAAGTTCTGCTATGATCTTGATGTCACCAGAGAGGGTGTAGGTGCTAGCAGCCAGAATCAAGTTCTCAATGCTATACGCCACCTTACCCGTGTTGGTGATACGCGCCTGCATGCTGAGGGTACCCCCAGAAATAGACTCGCCCTCGGACATGGCCTCGGCAACGGCCTTGTTGTAGTTCTGGGTAATGGCCTTAGACTGATTTTCAGTCAGGGTATGGCCCTCACTCTCGGTATAACTACCATTATAACCCCAATTCACCACGAACTGCCCGCTATTGCTGGCGTAACCCGCAGAAAAACCAATGTTCCAAGCGCTCATCAAGGCGGCGCTTTCCGTTTCGCTGAAGCTGATGCTTTGGGTATTCTTCACCGATTCCCCTTCGGAAATGGTGACAGTCTTCGTGGTGTTGGAACTGGTGGTGCGGTTCAGCGTTATGCTGGGGGTCATGGTCATGGTGACTTCCAGCTTGGGAAGATCCGCCACGTTGGGGTTCCAAACCGTGGGATTTTCGGGATTGAAGAGTTCGAAGAGTTCCTCGCCATCTTCAAAACCGTCGCCATCGGTATCCTTGGCATAGGGATTGGTCTTGAACTTGAAGATTTCATCGTAATCCGGAATGCCGTCCCCATCAGTGTCCAGCGTGGGGTCCACCTCTGCGGTTTCCACCGACTTCACATCGGAAAGATTGAAGGAATAAGACCCCTTCAACGCAGTACTGGTCACGTTCAAGTTTAGCTTCTCATTGTCGCCAAAACGAGTGTCGAAGGTCATGCCCTTGACATTTTTCAGCCCAATCGGCTTGAACGCCTTGAGGCCATAGCCCTGAATGTTTAAGGTATCCTCCCCCACGTAGTGCGTCTTGGGAAAGGTAATGGAATCGAGGCCCACAAGGCCAGCGGTATATACGGAGTCTTCTCCGATTTGAATATTCGCGAGACCTGCCAGTGCACAAGGAGCAACAAACATGGTGGTCAGCGCAGCTGCTGTAAAGTATTTCGTAAACATGATAAGCTCCTTTACTTGGCGTTAACCGTCAGATTCTGTTGAATGGTTTTGCCGCCAAATACCAGCTTGACGACGTAGCTGCCTCTATTGAGGTTTTTGTTGCGGACCGGGAAAACGGTAGAACCCTTCGAGAGGTAAACGTCGCCCTTGACCACCGTCGAACCGATGGCGTCCATCATGACAAAGCGCACATCACCGCCCTGCTCGGAGAAAAACTCCAGCGCCTGCTTGCCGTCATAGGCGGAATCGTGCAGAAATTCTTCGTTATCCAGCTACAGGGAAAGCGACTGATGGACAATGGTGTGGTCGTCGCAGATCAGAATATTGTACATAAATCTTCCTCCGCATCTCTCTTTCTTGGATTGTCTTTATTATAACACTCCTTGATTTAAGATACAAGACAGAAAATTCTTAAGAACACTTTAATTAAAACTGCGGCGAGTCGCCGCTGTCAATGCGTTACGGACTGCCCCGGTATTACAACAGCCTTTGGGCCCAGAAATTGTGGTATGATTGCCATTTTTGATTCGCTGCGCGGAGCACTACCCAGTTCTCAACTGAGGCAGTCAAATT
>CALATK010000073.1 GCA_937891805.1 uncultured Fibrobacter sp.
TGCAAGAGGACCCCTTCGGAGACAAGGACGACGACCCGGCAGTTACTGCCTCCACGGAACAGGTACAGCCAACCGCAGAGCAGCCGCAGGAACCCGCACCGTCCGTTGAACAAAGTATCGGACAATCCGCTGAGCAGACGCCTGCAGCAGAACAAGTTCAGCAGGTCCTGGATCCTTCCCCTATCGCTTCGCTCCAGGGTCAGGATGACAAAGGAGAGTCGGCTCAAGACGAAACCGCCGAGCCTTCTACTCCAGAGAATAACGAAACATCCCAAGATGACGAAGGCCCCGTCGTTTACGGGAGCCAGGACTAGTTAATACCACCAATACCGCAGGAAAAATCAATCCCAGTTGATGCTGGGAGGCGGGTCCTTAAGGTCCTTATTTTGCTTGGCGGCCTCGAATTTCTTTTCCAGAAGTTCTGCACGGCTTTTCTGGGCTTCCTTGGCGGCGGCGAACTTGGCGTCCAATTCGGAACTGCGGGACTTCTGTTCTTTCAAGAAGTCGTCGAAGGACTTGAGTTCCTTCTTGAACTCCTTGTGGGAAAGAACTTCGCCGGTATCGGCGTCCACCACGATTTCGCCCTTGCACATGGGGCATTCGACAGTCAGCGTTCTCACGGCCATAGAGTCTCCTAATCCCTGCGCCCGCCGATAAGGCCTGCGCGATACGCCCAGTAGAGCAGTTGCAAAATGGAGGAAACGGCGGCAGCCACATAGGTAAGCCCCGCCGCAAAGAGCACACCGGAGACGGTGTTGTATTCCCGACCCTGGGCCACGATGTCCATACGGGCAAGGGCCTTCTTGGCGCGGGAAGAAGCGTCAAATTCCACAGGGACGGTTACCAAGGTAAAGAACGTCGCAATGGCAAAAAGCAACACACCCACTATAGCCAAAGAGTATCCCAGCGCCCGACCGGCGCTCATCAAGATAATTCCGAGAATCACAAGCCAGGGCCCTAGATTGGAGCCGATATTTGCTGCAGGGACAATAAAGGAACGGAGCCACAGGGGGAAATACCCCTGAGCGTGCTGGATGGCGTGGCCTACTTCGTGGGCGGCAACACCTGCGGCACTGGCGTTCTGGCCGTAATAGACTTCCTTGGACAGGTTCAGGGTCTTGTTCAGAGGGTTGTAATGGTCCGACAAAAATCCCTGATGCACCAGGACCTTAACGTCGGTAATGCCCGCGTCCATCAAAATAGCCTTGGCCACGTCGGCGCCGGTAAGCCCGCTCGTAATGCGGACTTTCTGGCCCGCCGCAAAGCGGCTCTTGACCAGCATGGAAACGGTGCCCGAAAGCACCAGGGTCACAAGCAATATGGACATGTACAAAGGATCGAACATCATAAGCGGATCTCCTGGGGAATAATATACAAAATAGTGGTGAGTGGTGAGTGGTGAGTTGTGAGTTATGAGTTATGAGTTATGAGTTGTGAGTGGTGAGTTGTGAGTGATGAGTTGTGAGTTGTGAGTTATGAGTTGCGAGGTTCGGGATGTGGGCCTTAAACGTTGTCATCCCCGACTTGGTCGGGGATCCGCTAGACGTAGGTGTTAAGGATATGAGGTTCGAGGTTCGAGGTTCGAGGCGCGAGGCACGAGGCACGAGGTTGACACCTCTTGAGACCTGCAGTCCTAACCACTGTTTACTGACCTCTTTACCTCTTGAGACCATTGGCCCCTAAATCCTAACCCCTAGATCCTAGCCCCTAAATCCTAACCCCTACATATCTCCGGTCTTGAGCCTGGAGCCGTCCCGCAGGTGGGTAAGCGTCAGGCCTAAAACCATGTAGAATACCGCCTGGGTCGCCAGAGGCAAGAGGTAGGTAGCGGCATCGCTAACGCCTGCACCCCGCTGTTCAATGGCAAGCCACGCCGGAATGGCAAAAGTCGAGGGGAAAAAGCTGGAAAGGCCTTTCATCCAAATCGGGGCCAATTCAACAGGCCAACTAAAATTGGACAAGAACAGGAGCGGAATGGACATGTACAGGAACAGCTGCACGCTGGTTTCGCGCCGCAAGAACACCTGGGACACCACCATGCCGAAATTGATGACCGCAAGCAGGAAAATAAAGGTAAATACCGCCATGGGCAAGAATTCACCACGACGGGGAAAGTCAAAGACATCGTAGATGACGAAGTGGTAAAACAATATGAAGCTGCAATAGTGAACAAAGTAAGCGAAGGAGCGACCAAAGTACCGATAGAACAGGCCTTCATTTTCATGAGCGGTATTGCGTTGCAACTTGCGGAACTTGCGGTGGGCGCGAGCACCCCCAAGCAAGCAAAGGCCAATCACCAAGGTCTGTTGCAATATCAGCACCAGCACGCTAGGGACAACGTAATTGGAATAACTTCCCGTATTGTTGTACATGGTCTGAATGCCCAGGGGAATCGGGTCACGCATGGCCATGGCCTGCGCGGCGGGAACCTTCTTGGAAAGGGCGATTCGCTTGACCTTGGTTGTAGCCCCGAGGGTTAAGGCACAGGTGGAAAACGCCGTGGAGATGTTTCCATGAAGCATCACGTAGGCGCCGTGGGTAAACACGTTGACCACCACATTCTCGCCCTTCTGTAAATTCGCCTCCATCCCCTTGGGAATGACCATAAATCCATATATATCTTCGTTCGCCATGGATTCTTCGGCATCGTGAATCTGGCCGAAGGTTTGCCGCACACTCACCTGCTGAGAAGCGTCTGCCATCTGGACGAGTTCGCGGGAAAGCTTGCTGTGGTCCATATCCACGACGGCTACGGGAATCTTGGAAACGGTCTGGTACTTGTAGGGCATGGGGTAATAGAACGCATAGAGCACGCCAGCCACCACCAGCAAAAGCACCGCCGCCGCGTCGGTATAGAACAGCTTCCATTCCGCAACGGCCACCATGAAGAACCGCTTGAGGGCATCAATCATCTGATACCTCCGGCGGTCGATTTTCTTCGCCACGGTTCATCTGCGGATTCATCAGGTTCAGATGCAGCCTTTCCGTATTTCGGGCTCCGTGTCTGTTTCCGATTCCATAATTCGCAGGATTCAAATCATCGGTGACCACGCCCAGGGCAGCCTTAATCTTGTCCTTCGCAGATCCGTGCTGTCGGACCCAGTTCAATTCCTTGCGCTTGGAGGCAAACCAGCGCACATACAGGAGCCTTGTGGCCAGCAACTGCCAGAACAGTCCCATAAAAAGAAGGGTGACGATACTATCCCAAGCGTGCGCGCTGCCGGCAGGGCCCACCAACATGGCGGACTGGACCTTGAGCAGGTGTGTCAGCGGCAACAGGTAGGCAAAACAGCGCACCACAAAGGGCATGGCCATCAGGGGGAAGGTCTGCCCCGCAAAGGCAAAGGCAGGGCCGCCAATCACACCCGCCACACTTGTAGCCATGCGCATGTTTCCCGTAATGCCCACAAAGGTCGCACCCGCCCCGGTGCAGGCCAGAATCATGGCCAGCTGGCCCGCCGACACCAAGACGAACTCCCTAAAGGTCATGGGGGTCAGCGTGCTATGGGCGTAGGCATACACCGCCATAAAGGCAAGCCACTGGACAACAATTAGGGGCAACATGGTCGCGCACATAAGGACGGCGCGGGATTTTCCGGCACGCCTGATCATCCAGCGGACCGTATGGTCCCTGAAGGGAAAACTGAACACGTAAACCGCCCCAAGAATTGCCGCCAAATGGAAGATGGCACTGACCAGCCCCAGCCCCAAGAACCCCTGGTAGTTACCTTCGAGATTGCCGACGGAATGGAGTTCCACCTGGACAGGATTGTCGATTCCTGCGGTAAAGAGCCCTTCGCCCACATTCGTCACCACCGCACGGATTTCTTTTAAGGCAAAGGAATTGGTCAGGTAGTTCTGCCCGCTGGAAAACACGGGAATCACAGGCGTCTCGAGGCGAAGGGCGCGTCGTTCCATATTGTACGGAATAACGAGAAACGCCTGCAGGTCTCCACGGATTACCGCATGTTCGCATTCCCCGATGTCGCTGCAGTCCTGGACCACATCCAGAACGGGGTCCGACCGCAAGGCGTTTTCCAGTTTATCGGCTAGCAGGGATGCGTCCTGGCGGACAATACCGATGGGCACGTGCTGAATAATGCGGGCAGAGAAAAACTCCACCATGAACACGGAGGTTCCCACGGGCAACAAGAGAATCACCAGCCACAAGACGATGTTTGGACTGAAATAAATCTTCTTGACCGTGTCTAAAAAGGCCTTGAACACGACCCCTGCCCCTTGCGGCTGCTACTTCAGTTGCTCCAGCGGGAACAACACGCTCATGCCGGGCCTCAGGTTTTCCACCTCTACCGTCGGGCGCAGGCGCACTTCGAAAGTCTTCAGGTCAAAGCCGCCACTTTCCTTGGAACTTTTCCAGGTGGCATAGTCCCCAACGGGGGCAATGTAGGACACTTCCATCTCCACGGCAGCGTTCAATGCCGGAACTGGCAGAACAAAGGTCTTGCCCTTGGTCACGTTCTTCAAGAAATCTTCCCGCAGGTGGAACACCGCCCAGGCGTCCTTCAGGTCGGTCACGGCGATTACCGGCATGCCCGCCCCCACGACCTCGCCTTCTTCCACCACCTTCAGGGTGACCTCGCCCGCGATGGGGCTCTTGATTTTTGTTTCTTCCAGATAGGCGTTCACCTCGGCGTTGGCGCCTTCGGCCTGCTTCACCAGGGCTTCTGCCGCCTCCTTGTCTTCGTCGCGGGCGCCTGCCAGGGCCATCTCGTACTGGGCCCGAGCCGCATCGGCAGCCCCCTGGGAGGCCTTCATCTGGGTTTCGGCCTCGTCCCGTTTCTGCAGCGGAAGCACGCCTTCGTTATAGAGTTTCTGCACCCGCTCGTAGGTGTTCTTCGCCAGGTTGGCGGCATCTTGTGCACGGGCCGCCAAGGCCTTCAGGGCCTTCACGTCTTCGGAGCGGGCACCGTTTTTCGCCTTGTTGGCCTGGGCCTTGGCCGCCCCCAGCGCTCCCTGGGCCTGCATCTTCTTGGCCTCGATTTCGGGACTGTTGATGACCGCCACCAAGGCGTTCTTCTTGACAGTCTGACCTTCACGGACCAAAAGTTTTTCTATGCGTCCGGGGACTTTCCCTGCCACCAACACGCGGCGGGCTTCCATTTGCCCCTGCAAGTACTTGTCCTTCGGCTTTGTCGCAAATTCCTGAAGTTGCAGAATAGCCGCCACCATAAGGGCCACCAGCACGACAATCGCAAAAATCTTGCTTGCAAACTTTATCTTGTCCATTATTCCTTCCCCACAGTTTTGCTATTCAACATGGCCCCCGCCTGTTCCACCTCGCCGCTGGCTTCCAACAGGCCAAGCCAGGCGATAACCGCATCGTAATGGGCCTTCAAGTCAGCCACCTGGAGACGCGACAATGCAAGTTCTGCATCCACCACGTCCAGGCCCGTAGCAAGGCCGGACTCGTAGGCCAGTTTTTGGCTGCGGAGGGCCTCGTCCGCAAGTTCACGGGTTTTCTTCAGGCTCTCCAGACGGCCCTTGGCATGCTCCAGCTCACGCCAGCGCTTTTCCACCAAAAGGCCGATGTTATCCAGGGTCTGCTCTTCCATACTGGCCAGGGAGCGGTCCATGGCCTTGGCGTTTGCCACCTTGGAGCGGGTCTCGCCACCCTTGAACAAATCCCACTGTGCCTTGGCACCTACGGCCCATTCCGGCTCCAGAATGGTCAGATCCTTGGTGTAGAGTTCCTTGTAGGCAAAAAGCGCTACCGTCGGGAAATAGTCCGCACGGGCGGCACTCACCGCATCCTGGCTGCGCTTGCGCTCCGTACGGAGCTGTCTCAGTCCCGGATGGTTTTCCCGGGCCTTCTGCTTGATTTCTTCCATGGTCCGAACACTTTCCGGAGCTTCCACCGGTGTAACCGCCGTAATGTTCGTGTCCGTATGGAGCAGGCTTGCAAGAGCCATCCGGGCAAGGGACTGGTCCCGCAGGGCGTCGTCGTAGGCGTTTTCCGCTTCGGCCAGCGCCACTTCGGCGCGGAGCCTTTCCGCCTTGCTGATCTGGCCGCTGGCCTCCAGCTTCTTGGAGCGCTCCAGGTGTTCTTCCAGATTCTTCTTGGTGTTCTCCCGCATCACCGCCAGTTCTTCGGCCAGCCTAAGAGTAAAGTACTTGGTGGCCACATCCATCAAGATGGCATTTTGCGCCATGTCGAAGGCAGCCTTCTTGGCGTTTACGTTCTCCTTGGCGGCATCGTAGGCGGAATAAATCTTGAGACCCGTAAAAATGGGCCAGATGGCTGTAAGCCGAGCATTAAAGAACAGTTCGTCCTGAACCTTCATCCGGAATTCGGCATCGTCAATCTGGGACTTTGCCGCATCCATCTGCTGTTGGGTGGCGGCGGCGTACTCGTCGGCCTTCTGCTGGGCGATTTCCTGGGCGGTTCCTCCGAGCCTACTTTTGGCGAAAGCATCTGCCTGGGCTTCGGACAACCCCTGAGCCAATGCTCCGTTATAGGCCTGGGCATACCCTGCACTGGCCTGGTTATAGGCGTCTATGTAAGCCTTGGAATAGGCTGCAGCCGGAGCCACCGTAGATAGCCCGCCGGCAATACCGCTCAAGGCCTGCTGAATTTCACCTAAATCGATATAGATGGGGTCGTTAATTCTCGTAACGCCTGCGCTCAGGCTTACCGTAGGCATAAAACGGGAACGGGCCTCGCCCTGGGCGCTTTCGGCCATTTCCACCTTGGCCTTTTCGGCCTTGATTTGTGCGTTACCGGACTTGGCCATTGAAAGCGCGTCTTGCAGGGTGATAGGCGCCGACCACGCCAGCGCCGCCCCAAACAGAATGCACAAAACACAACGCTCCATAGCCCCAAAAGATACAAAATTCGGAGCTATGGATTCTTACAGAATTGTTTCTTGTAAAAGTTTAGTGTATTACAATTGTGGCTTTGGATTCACCGCTTACTTTCCTACAGTGGGTTCGGCGGCCTTCCAGGCAGAAGCCTCGTAACCCATGGTAGAGTAGTCGGTGCGCTGCAGGCTCTTGCCGTAACCATCAGCCTCTTCCAGTCCCTTCCAGGTATCGGAATAGAGCGTGGCGTCGGACCAGTCGTAGTACCACTGGACTACAGATGTTAATGTCGGATCGGTCTCGCTGTACACAGCATCATCAAAATCGAAGGGTTCTTTTATCGCAACCGTTTCACCGCGGTTCGAAAGCTTGCCCTTATAGAGGCAAATCTGCACATCGCTTGCAATCTTGTAATCGGTGCGAATGGCGCCCGTATCCTTCACCAGGGAATCAGAAAGCAGCAGCACCCTGCCACCTGCAGGCACGATAGTTCCCGATGAGAACTCCATGTTGATGCCCTCTACCTTCCAGCCCTTGCTCTTGGAAGCCTTGGTCACATAAAGGTTCACCGCCGTATCGGCCTTGTTCACAATCTCCATGAACTCGAAGGGCACCACTGCACCGCTTTCCATGGGGTGGTAGTAAATTTCGTCGATAAAGAGAGGTCCCACTTTCAGGGCTTCGTTTGCAGCCCCCTTGGTGGCCTTTTTCATGGCGCCCTGGGCCGTAGAGCCATCACTCACATCTATGATACCGCTACTCAGGTTACTGGCCGCCAGGAGCAGGCTAGATTCGCCACCGGTCTTTTTGCCGCCCACCGTTTCGTACAAGTAGTAAGAACCACCCTTGGGATTCAAGATGATTTGTTCGCCGAACACGGACTCATCATCAGCAGGGAGCACCAGGTATCCCTTGGCAGGAACTGTTCCCTTCTTGATGGTCCATGATGCATTCTTGTACTTGGATTCAAAAATCCAGCCAGTCACATCAACTTCTTTGTCGCCGGAATTGTAAAGTTCCACCCAGCCGTTATCCGTTCCCAGCACAAAGGGCTGGATTTCGTTCAAGCGAACCGTAATGGGTTCAACATATTCGTCAGCAGCACCGGGGTTACCCCACTCCTTTTTGCTTGCAGCCCAGGCACTAGCCTGGCTGGGGTTTCCGCCCACGAACACGAGGCTGCTGCCGTTACCGTCGGCAAGGCTCGGCCAAGGCGGCTCCTTGCTGAAGGCACAGCTCACGTCGCCAGCACCCGTCAGTTTCACATCGATAACGTCGCCTTCGTTAGAAAGCTTGGCAATGGAATCGGTCTTTATGTCCTTTTCCCAGGGGCCAAACAGACGGCCCGCAAAATCCGGATAGGTCTTCTTGAACAGGTCGGGGTCGTTGGTCACCACGATGTATTCGTTGGTATCCAAAGGTTCCGCAGGGAAATAATAAGTCACCGCCCCGTCCAGATGGAGGTTAAAGTACTGCATGTCGCTCATGGCAGACCCGCCGATAATTTTCAGTTCCACCCATTCAAGAGCTGAATTTTCGGGAGCGTTGTACATGACTTCGGTAATCATCACGTAGGCGCCACCCGCCTCGGTGGAATTCTGGTCGTAGCCACTGTCTTCACCTTTCGGGTCGTCGCCGCTACTAGAAGAACTGTCGGAACAAGCCGAAAACAAGCCAGCCATGGCAAAGGTTGCCACCGCACCTACTATAGACCATTTTTTCGAGAGCATAGAGCCTCCTTTCATTGACAAAAAATAACTTTTTTGTTTTCCCGAAATAAAACATTTTCAACCGTTCTAAGGTTTATAATACGCATAGGGCACCCAGTCAACACCTATATGTATCCAATCCGATATATTGCGGTGGGGGTATTCAATTTCTTCCCCATCGTAATAACTTTGATAAAAGTCAACTTCTCCTTTTATGTAATCTTCACGTTGCCTAAACAATGGATACATGCCGTCACAAAAAAGACATGCATTTAGGCACACCTGTAAAAGAGAATCCGAAACAACCATGGAATCTTTCGTAAAATAGCAATAATCCAAAATCAATTCTATTTTTTCATGATTCAAAGTAAAGCCTCCGTCCTCATAAGACATGCTGTCCATCACTTCCGGCAGGAACATCTTATAAACGAAATGAACAATGTTTTTTTCGGAGTCCTCTATTTCAACATCAACTACACCTGAAGAATCCGCTAAAATCAACAAGTTGTCTTCCATAGCTTTTTCCGTTCCCTTAAGCATATCCATATCGTCAAAAAATACTATAGAATTTTCATAATGGAGTGGGAAATCATTCCTTCCAGAATACGACCTGTCAGAAGCATAAGACAATATTCCATGCGTAGAATCATTCCTCGTTCTCACTTTCACATTTGAAAAATCCATAGTTCCATTGTGATATGTATGAACCGACCCAGAAGACCCATCTGGTCTATGGCTTACATTACTCGTAGAAGTTACCAACCCCAATGCTGCTAAACCACACTCATAATTTCCAGATCCCCTATAGTAGCATTTTTCTGAAAGAACCAGCTTCTGCCCATTGGTAAATAGAAAGGGACCCTCAATATCAACGTCATATTCGCGAACGTCAAAACCCGCATTAGAACTCGGTCCAAACCCACAAGACGAAAAAAAGAGTGCCAATAAAGTCATAACAAGCAATAATTTCATAGGCCGCCTTTATTATAAAAAAAAACTCTATTGCCTTGAGAATAGAAATGAATGTATTGGCCATATACAAGTGATGTTCTTTGGGCTGGCCCCTCACCTTCGTCATACGAATAGCTCTTTTCTTTATTTAGGCGCCCCCCATACCGAGGAGGGGATTGAACAAAAGGAAGAAAGGAACCATAAACTCTATCAGATTGTGCTGCGCATTTTTTTAGAATTGAAACAGGGATAAATTCGCTTTCACTGGTAGAATCAGAAATTATATTTTCATAAAAACAAGAATCATTTATAAACGAAAAAAAAGGATTGTCCTTTTTCAAGGCAACGCCCTCATCATTCCAAACAATATAATCCTTGGAACGATGCACTTGCATTTGATAATTTATATGTACATGTTTTCTTGCGGCATCAACCAATTCAAACTCCACGACACCGTCATCATC
>CALATK010000074.1 GCA_937891805.1 uncultured Fibrobacter sp.
CTTCATCTACGTCGGCCATGACCTTCATCTGCTTCAGGTCTTTTGCGATGACGAACAGGGTGGGCGTGCTCATGGAGGCGGCTACGGTCTGGCCTACATCTACGGCCCGCTTCAGCACCACGCCGTCGATGGGACTCTTGATGGTGGCGTAGCTCAGGTTCAACTTGGCCTGGGCCACGTCGTTCTGGCTGCGCTCCAGGGCGTACTTGGCGGCGTTCATGTTGTATTCGGCCTGTTCCAGGTCAACGGCGCTGGCGCTGTTGGACTGTGACAGTGCCAAAATTCTCTGGTAGGTGTTGGCCTTGTACTGGTAGTCGATTTCGGCGGAATGGAGGGCGATTTCTGCCTGGTTCAGGGTGGACTGCAACTTGGACTTGTCCAGTTCCGCGATGACCTGGCCTTTTTTGACTTTGGAATTGAAGTCCACGAAGATTTCGGCGATGTCGCCGGAAACCTGGGTGCCCACTTCCACCTGGTCCACGGGCTCCAGGGTGCCAGTGGCGGAAATGACGGTGGAAAGGGTCAGCTTGGTCACGGGGGCGCTGACAGGGACGCCTACTTCGCTTGCCGCAGAGTTTCTGAAGAAAAAGAACTTCACGCCTACGGCAATGGCCGCAAGCACAAGGAGAACGACGAGTATCTTCAGAAGCTTCTTCATGGGTCGGTTGCAAAAATAAAAAGTATTCTCGTGACTAACACAAACTTTGATGCCCCGGAACCGCATTCGGTTGCATTTTTTATATTACCACCTACCATTGAAGCGTCTTGTCTCCAGCAACCCTAAAGCCTACAACCTACAACTTCTAACCCCTAGATCCTAGCCCCTAACCCCTAACCCCTAACCCCTAACCCCTAACCATGACCCGTATCGTAAAAAAAGATGACAGTGCCGAAGTCCGCCGCGTGACGTGGGTGGGGCTTGGCTGGAACGCCGCCTTGACGGTACTCAAGTTCCTGGCCGGTTTTTTCGGCGGGTCCCCGGCCCTGGGGGCAGACGCCATCCACAGCGCCTCTGACTTTGTGACGGACATCGCGGTCATCGTGGGGAGTCATTTCTGGAACCTGCCTCCCGACGCCGAACACCCCTACGGGCACAGGCGTTTCGAGACTCTCGTGACCTTGGGTATCGGGCTTTCGGTGGCCGCCGTGGGCGTGGGGCTCGGCTACAAGGCGGTCCAGACTCTTTTGCAGGGAGAGGGTGCACACCCCGAAACCGTGGTGGCGGTGATGGCGCTGGCTTCCATTGTTATCAAGGAAATTCTATTCCGCTATACCCGCGCCGAAGGTCGCAAGATTCGGAGCCAGGCCCTGGAAGCAAACGCCTGGCACCACCGTAGCGATGCCTTCAGTTCTATACCGGTGCTTATCGCGGTGGTCATTTCGCTGGTGTTTCCGCAACTCTGGTTTGCCGATGCGGTGGGTGCTCTGATTGTGGCCTTCTTTGTGCTGCGTTCGGCTTACGAGATAGCCTCTCCGGGGGCTAGGCAGTTGGTGGACCAGGGGGCAAGCGAACAGGTGGCCAAGAAACTTCTGGAAATCGCCCTCGGGCATTCGAAGGTGATGAGCGTTCACGGGTTCCGTACCCGCTATGTAGGGAGCGACCTGCATGTGGACCTGCACATCGTGGTGGACGCCCAGATGAGCCTGCTGGAGGCTCACGACGTGGCCGAAGAGGTGGAACAACTGCTGATTCAGGCCGGCGAGAACGTGGTGGATGCCTTGGTGCATGTGGACCCCTACGACCCTGCCCGCGCCGGCAAGAAGGACGAGTAGTCCATGAAAGCAATCCTTGTAGGCAACGGAACCATGGGCGGCCGCCATCGTGGCCGTGCCATTTTTCTGCCACACGGCAGCTTTCCAGACACTGTTCATCCTGCTCAAAGTCAAAGTCCTCCTGGGCATCGATGAACCGGTAG
>CALATK010000075.1 GCA_937891805.1 uncultured Fibrobacter sp.
TCATGCAGGCGGCAGCCGTGAGGGCCATCGCCGACGTCCAGAGTAGTTTTTTCATGATTTCTCCTTGATTTTGTTATGTAGTTAAAATATTTCTCTTACAATGTAAAAAAAAAGAACCATAACGCGCATCCAACACGAAATTTTTCCTTTATTATCGTTTTAAAAAGGAGTTTTTTATCTTTTCAAGCAGAATTTTCACAAGTCAAATCATTGCTAAATTGAAATTATGCAGTTCTGGAGCCAGATTCGGACACTCCTGCTGTGGAGTTCGGCGCTTTTGGTAAGCGCCTGTTCCGTGAACCTGGTACAGGGAGACCAAGGCAATGGGGCCTTTAACGCGCCGAACCATACGCATGCCGATTCGGCGCCGCTGTTCGACAAGATTCCCCTGATTCTCGGGAACGATACCCTGTGGCTTTCGGAAAGCCTGAGGAAAGAATACGACCGGGCCGCCAATCAGGATTTTTACCCACGAGAAAAATGTAACGGTTCGGCAAGCATCCTGGCACAAGTGGTACAGAATGCTGAAGCCACTCCCTGGAGTATTCCTTTGTTCGTAATCCCCTTCTGGCCCGTGATGCCCGTAGACGAGACCTGGACCTACACACTGAAAGTGCAAATCCATTGCGACGGCGTGCTAGTCAAGCAGGCCGAATACAAAGAAGAAGAAACAGTCAAGGCCGATCTATACGGCAAAATGCGAAGCGACCTCTTGAATGCCGCCTCCAAGGATATGCACCGCAAGCTGGTCCAGAGGCTCGCCTTTGAACTGAACTACCCCTACAACACCGACATGGGCATGCGCAGCGATTACTAAATTTGAGTCATGGCTCATACCCTGTACATTGTAGCGACCCCTATCGGGAACATGGAGGACATCACCTACCGTGCGGTCCGTACCCTGAAAGAAGTTCCCCTGGTACTTGCTGAAGATACGCGCCACACGCGAATCCTCTTCGACCATTTCGGGATTTCCACCCCAATGGAGGCCTACCACGACTTCAATAAAGAAGCCGTTACTCCCAAATACGTGAGCTACCTGAAAGAACAGGGAGACATAGCCCTGGTCAGCGACGCGGGCACCCCGGGAATTGCGGACCCGGCCTTCAACCTGGTCCGGGAATGCGTTCGCGAAGGTATTGACGTGCGGGCGGTTCCTGGCCCCTGCGCCATGGTGACGGCTCTGGTCAGTAGCGGTATGCCCACGGACCACTTTGCTTTCCAGTATTTTTCGCCCAAGAAGAGCGCCCAGAGGATTCACCTTCTCGAAAAACTGAAAGACGAAGAAGCCACCCAGATTTTTTACGCCAGCCCCCATAACGTGGACAAGTTCGTAGCCGAAATCCAGACGGTCTTCGGGGACATCAAGATTGCGCTGATGCGGGAACTGACCAAAAAATTCGAGGAACACCTGATTGGCACTCCCGCAGAAATCCTCGCCCATTTCAAGAGCCATCCGCCCAAGGGGGAATTCGTGCTGATTTTCAACCCGAAGGACAAAAGCGGGCTGTGAGATTAGGTTTTAGGGGCTAGGATCTAGGGACTAGATAGCTAATGACTGATATTTTGAACAGACTGAAATCGTGGATTGGGACATTGCCGAGAATGTACCGAATTTTTCTTGGCATTCTGTTCGTGGCCGAATTAGGCCTCTACCTGGTCACTCCCGACGAGCCTGGGCTTTACTCCTGGAAACCCCAGTTTATCCCTTTCATTGTCGCCCTGCCGTTCCTCTTTGTCAAGAGCGTGCGTAAGCCGTTCAACCGTTTTGTCTACAGCTACGCCCTCATCTCTTTTGCCTTTCTTGCCCTAGACTACCTGGCGGGCGGCCATGCGGGACTCGTCCAGATTTCTGTGCTGTTCATTCCCTTCGGGCTTTACCTGCTGTTCCGCTTTGGTGTGTGGAATTTCAAGAGGCTCCACGAAAGGGATTCCCGGACAGCGCTATTGCTTTCTACCATCGCCTGGGGCGCCATGGCCCTGGCATTTCCGCCGTTACCCCTGGGGCCTGCCGCCCTGCTGTTGCTTGTGCCCTGGTTCATCGCCATGAACCGCTACAGTCGTAATTCCGCAATCTTTGCCACCTTCTGGTCGGGCATGGTATACAACGGCATCAACTACTACTGGATTTTCAACGTCATGAACGTGGAAACAGCTCCATCGGCCATCATCTTCTTGGGCGTGGTGCTTTTGGTCGCTTTTTTCAGTTTCTACAGCGTGGTAGCGGCTTTCGTCTATACCCTCGTCAAGGATATCCGCATCAAGGGGTATAGGATTTTCTGGATACTCTACCCCGTGTTTTACGCCGGGCTCGAAATGACCCGTACCCGCGGGGACTTTGCATTCCCATGGAGCCACCTGGGCTACGTGTTCGGCAACTACCTGGAACTTTTACAGACCCTTTCTATCATCGGAATCTTCGGCTACACCACCCTGATTGTGACAAGCAACATGCTGGTCGCAAATGCTTTGGGCAAGCCTGGTCTAAAAGCCAAGTGGCCTTTTGCGTTACCCGCCCTGATTCTCATAGCCCTACTTGTTCACGGAAAAATCACCTTGTCCTCTCCCGAAGCGGCGCCCTTCTATGGAAGCGACGGGGAGCACACGCCCCAAATAGCCATGGTGCAGCCCTGCATTCAGCAGGGTGAAAAATGGAGCAAGGAGCGCTACGACCGCATTATAGACAAGACTCTCGGCATGGTCCGGGACAGTGTCAAAGACGGAACCGACTTGATTATCCTGGCAGAAACCGCCATTCCTGACCACATCCGTAGGCAGCCCGCTACGATTGCGCGTCTGCATAGAGTGTCCAACCATACGAACGCAAGTATTCTAGTGGGGGCACTGGACTTCAAACGGAACAAGGAGCCTGGTGCTGTGCGTCGATACGAGGTGTACAACGCCTCGTTCCTGTTCAGCCCCAATGACGGAAGCTTTCCCCAGCGTTACATCAAAAAGCACCTGGTTCCTTTCAGCGAAAGGATTCCTTTCGACGACATCTTCCCAATCCTGAACTACGTGGATCTGGGCGAAGGTGACTTTGTTCCCGGAAAGGAAACTCCCGTGTACGGTCCCTTCCTGTGGACGCCTTTTATCTGCTACGACGCCATCTTTGGAGACCTGGTGCGGGAAGCCATCCGGGCAGGCTCCAGGTTCATGGTGAACATCACCAACGACGGATGGTTCGGCCGGAGTACCGCACCCTACCAACACCTGAATCTAGTGCGTTACCGCGCCATCGAAAACGGCATGCCGGCGGCAAGGCTTGCCAACAGCGGAGTGTCCGTGTTCATTGACCAGTATGGTCACATGGACTTGAACACGCCTATTTTTGAAGACGCCGTCATTCAGCGCAAGATGCAACTAAAGACCAGGGACACCCTGTACCAGCATATAGGCGATTACCTTGAGACCGCCCTGCTCTGGTTCTTTGCTATTTATCTTGTTGCCGCAATCGGATGCCGGCTGAGATTCTTGCCTACGCGAGAATGACGAATGTTGTTTTGCAAGAGTGGCGAAAAAGCCTATTTGCAAAACAGACTACAACAAAAGCTGCGGAGGCCAGTGGCCAGCCTTGGGGCGTTCCTTGAAAGTTGCCCCCGGCATAAGATCCTTGAGTTTCAACGTCTGGGCAGGTGGAACGGCACGGTCCATACGGCCGTAAACCACTTCAATTCCACTGCAATCCTCTAGAGGCGTCGAAATCTTGTTGCCCGCCAGGTAGGTAATGCCCTTGGCCAGTTTCTCGGCGTTCATCTTCTTGGCGCAGTCCATCCAGTCGTCTTGCCACTCGCCGAATTCGTCTTCGAACTGCTCCGCAAAAGAATTAAGGCCCGGTTCCGTAGTCGTCTGCATCTGCCTTGCCATAAAGTGCAGGTTCGTCTCCGTCCAGTCGCTGTCTTCGTCGCAGAAGTCCGCATAAGGCGAAAGCAAAATCCATCGCTGTGCCGACGGTTTTTTCTTGTGGTGCATGAGCAAGAGAAACGCACCCATACCTGAGCCGACAACGACATCGGCCTTGGAAAGTCCAGGAATCTTGTAAGGGTCCTCTAGATTATCAGCCATGGTCTCGTAGGGCACAAAAGTATGGTCGGCAGAAGATTCCACTTCTGTCAAGTCGTCTTGCCATAGCGACAAGTCCGACGCCCAGTCAGGCAACCAAACCCACTTTTCACTCGACTTTGCCATAACCCAGATTAATCACCCTTTACTAAAACACTCCCAAAACGGATTTCTCTATAGAAAGATATATAGTGAAATCACGAAAAGAACATTTTTTTTGATTTTTTTTACTTTATGAGATAGATATATGCTTTTTGGCCGAAAAATCTGTTTTTTTTTGATATTTATCACACTTTGCGTTTTTGGGGAAAGCGTCGCCGCCCCCCTGAGACTCCATGACGAAAACAGGGTCCTGAGTGCGACCCAAACCCGTTATTTGGAAAATTTGGCCAAAGAAGTGGCGCAAAAGGCCGGATTCAACCTGTCTGTAGTTCTGCTAGAAGACAGCCGGAACAAGCGGGATTTTTCACCCGACAGTAACGAGATTCTTCTTTATACGGCTTTCGTGCAACATTTGCATCATGTCCAACTCGGGAAAAATCTGGAGTCTTTCCTTCCGAAAAGCACCATCGAAAAGCTCCAGCAGGAATTCCTTTTCCCGGAATACAAGTCCGCCAGATATGACAAGGGCACATTACTACTTGCCTACCATCTATCAAAGGAGCTTGCAAGAGCAAAGGGCACGACTTTGGCAACAGAGCCTCCGGAATTTGAAAGCGCCGGCAGCCTCAATGCGGCAGGCTGGGCGTTTGTCGCAATCATCTTTTCGCTGGTGTTTTACGCCCTGTACAAAAGGGGACGCCGCACCAGCGCCGGTTCCACCAGCAGGCGTTTCCATTACGGACGGTTCGGCTGGAGGTAGTTTTTATGAAAAAAATATTGAGTGTTCAGGAATTAAAGCAATCCCCCTGGCCCGGCAGATTTACGGAAACCTTCGGAGCAAACCTGGTTTCCGCATTCCTTTACGGGGACTGTCTGGAAGAAGGCTTCAGCGCCCTGGAAAGGCCCTGGACCGTGGCATTCATATTGAAAGATGCTTCTGCTACGGAGGTCGACAAGCTCAAATCCTGGAGCAAGAAGGCCTTGCGCGAAGGGGTGGAATTCTCCTATGTTTTTTCCAGTGCCGAGATCCTCTCGAACCTGGAAACTTTCCCGCTGGAATTCCTGGAAATGTCCCGCCGGAACCAGGTCCTGTGCGGTATCGCTCCTTTGGAAGGGTTCAGCCCCAACCGGGAAGCCCTTGCAGCGCAGTGCCTGCGGGAATGGAACGCTTTCCTGTTCCACAGGCGTCTTGACGCCAAGCCGAATGCCACCGACTACCTGCAGGAACTCTCGCCCCTGCTAAGCGGAATCTACTACCTGAAGTGCGGGAACTATCCCGAAAACAGGCGGCAGGTCATCGATGCATTCCCGGAAATCATGACCACGGAAAACCCATTGGACTCCTTACAAAACGCAATAACAAAACTATGTGCTTGTTCCCAGCTAAATACCAACGTCTAGCGGATCCTCGCCTTGGTTCGACTTCGCTCACCACAGGTCGCGAGGATGACGCTTGCGACACCTCTCGCCCCGAGCCTCGAGCCTCACATTACTCACTACTACCTACTTCCCATAGTTTTCCTTCAGTTCCGTGAGGCGTTGCAGGGCCTGCAGTGGGGTCATCTCCTCCGGACGCAGGCGGCAGATTTCCTGTTTCAAGAGCGTCAGGGACTCGTCGGGGGCGGCGAACAGGTCCATCTGGGGCCTGTCCTTGATTTTCTTGTGAATCGCCTCGTCACTGGGGTCGATCTTCTGCTTTTCGAGACGGAGCAGAATCTTGCGGGCCCGGCGCACCACCGTAGAAGGGAGCCCCGCCATTTCCGCCACATGGATACCGTAGCTGGAATCGCAAGCCCCGGCAAGGATCTTGTGCAAGAAGATGAGCTTGTCGCCTTTCTCCTGCACTGCCACCTGATAGTTCCCCGCATGTTCCAGGGAATCCACAAGGCCGGTCAGCTCGTGATAGTGGGTGGCAAAAAGGGTCAGCGCCATGCGGGAAGGCTCGCTGTGCAAAGTCTCCACGATGGACCAGGCGATGGAAAGTCCGTCGAAGGTGCTGGTACCGCGGCCGATTTCGTCCAGCAGCACCAGGCTGTGGGGCGTGGCGTTCCGCAAAATGTTCGCCGTCTCGATCATCTCCACCATGAAGGTGGAAAGCCCGCGGCTCAGGCGGTCGCTGGCCCCTACGCGGGTGAAAATCCGGTCCACCACGCCAATGCGGGCCGATTCCGCCGGCACAAAGCAGCCCATCTGGGCCATGAGCACAATCAGTCCCGTCTGCCGCAGGTAGGTAGATTTACCCGCCATGTTGGGGCCCGTAATGAGCATCAGGCGGGTGGCATCGGGAGAAAGTTCCACGTCGTTGGGGATAAAGTCCAAATCCGGATTCACCGCCACGATGACAGGGTGGAAACCGCCCCGAATCTCGATACCCGTGCCGGTATAGACCTCCGGACACACGTAGTTGTACTTGCGGGCGGCTCGGGCAAAACTGTAGAGCGTATCCACACGGGCGATGGCGTCGGCGATTTCCTGGAGTTCGCTACGCCAACTGTTCACCCGGTCCCTGAGCTGACAGAAAATGCGGTATTCCAGCTCGTGGATGTTCACCTCGGCGTTGCTGATGACGGACTCGCACTCCTTCATTTCGGGAGTGATGTAGCGCTCGGCGTTGACGGTGGTCTGCTTGCGGATGTATTCGTCGGGAATGGGCTTGGTGGCCTTGGCCATCTGGGCCCTTGTAATCTCGATGTAGTAGCCGAACACCCTGTTGTAGCCCACCTTGAGGCTGGGTATTTCCAGTCGTTCCCGCTCGCGACTTTCCAGGGAGGCAATCCACTGGCGCTTATCCTTGATGTCGGCGTTCATGGCGTCCAGTTCCACGTTGGCGCCTTCCCGAATCATGCCGCCTTCGCGAACCGTCAGGGGCAAGTCCTCGTTGAAATTCTGCAGGAGTTCCTCTCCCCTGCCTCTCGCCAGTTCCAGCACCTGACGGAACTGTTCGAACAAGGGGGAATGCAGCTCCGAAAGCACGCGGGCCACCTTGGAAGCCTGGCACAGGGAGCGACCCATACCCGAGAGGTCACGGGCGTTGGCGCGACCGCTCCCCACACGGCCCATCAGGCGTTCCATGTCCAGGATGGAGGTTAGGGATTCCTTCAGTTCGTCCAGAGCCATGGGGTTCCCTACCAGCTCGGACACGGCCTCTTCGCGGGCCTTGATTTTTTCCACCGAAATCAGCGGGTGACTCACCCAGTCCTT
>CALATK010000076.1 GCA_937891805.1 uncultured Fibrobacter sp.
GCGGCGGACCTGGCCCCGGCCCTCAGCGCCGAAACCATCGAGTTCCACTATGGCAAGCACCTGCAGACCTACCTGAATAACCTGAACGCGGCGCTTCCGGGCAGCGCCTTCGAAGGCAAGTCCCTCGAAGACATCGTGAGGACTGCCGAAGGCAGCGTTTTCAACAACGCGGGCCAGTTCCTGAACCACTCCATGTACTTCTTACAGTTTGCCGCCCCGAAGGCCGGCAACGCTCCGACTGGCAAGATTGCTGATGCCATCGCCCGGGACTTCGGCTCCTTCGAAAAGTTCCAGGGAGAATTCCAGGCAAAGGGTGCTGGCCTCTTCGGTTCCGGCTGGGTATGGCTCTCTGCCGATGCTTCGGGCAAGCTTGTGATTACGCAAGAAGGTAACGCCCAGAACCCGCTCACCAAGGGCCTTAAGCCACTGCTGACCTTCGACGTGTGGGAACACGCCTACTACATCGACTACCGCAACCGCCGTCCGGATTACCTCAAGGCGCTCTGGAGCATCGTCAACTGGGAAGTGGTGAACAAACGACTGGAGTAGATGCTGGGTATAAGTCGAAGTATATGGGGTAGGGGAAAGCCTTCCCCTGGCTTCTGCTGCATGTCATCCCCGCGTTTTTTCTTCTTCAACCTTCTTGAGAACGCGGCAGGGGTTGCCTACGGCAACGACACCCTGCGGGATGTCCCGTGTGACCACGCTCCCCGCCCCGATAACGCTTCCTGCACCGATTGTCACTCCGCCACAAATGGTCACGTTTCCTGCAATCCAGCAGTTATCTTCTATGGTAATCGGTTTTGCGTATTCCAGGTCGGTGAGGCTTTTGTCGGGCTTTTCGAACATGTTGCGTTCTTGCCAGCGAAGCGGGTGCATGGGCGTGAGTATTGAAACGTTCGGACCGATAAATACGTTGTTTCCGATGCTTACCGGGGCGCAATCCAGAACGGTAAAGTTGAAGTTTGCGTAACTCTTTTCGCCAATGCGGGTGTTGCAACCGTAATCAAAAAAGATGGGCCCCTGCAGGTAAACGCCCTTGGCGGGGGATGCCCCTAGAATCTGAGCAAGGGTGTTTTCGCGGTTCTTGTCCGTTTCCAGTAGGCTGTTGTATTGTTGGCATAGGGCGTGGCATGCGCTTCTTCTTGATGCAAGCTCCTTGTCGCTGGGGTCGTATAGCTCGCCTGCAAGCATTTTTTCTTTTTCGGTCATAGCAACAATATACAAAAAGGTTGAACCTGGCTTTCTAGGGCTTGATGGTTATCGGTGTTCCGTCCTTGACGGCGGCGTAGATTTCTTCGATTTCGTCGTTGGTGACGGCGATGCAGCCGGCGGTCCAGTCTTTCCACTTGTGCCAGAATTTAAAGAGGAATGCAGGAACCTTGTTCGGGTAGCCGTGGATCATGATGTCGCCGCCGGGTTCGTAATTGCCAACTTTTGCGGCCTCGATTTGCTCCGCATTCGGGTACGAGATCCTCAGGGATAAATGAAAGACACTTTTGGGGTTGTGAAGCATGATGGTGTATTCGCCTTCGGGCGTCTTGTTGTCACCGGATTTGACCTTCGCTCCCATGGGATTCTTGCCAAGTGAAATTCTGTACGTCTTGACGATGTTCTCGCCGCTTCGCAAGTGCCATTTGGCGCTTTGCCTTTTCTACGAGAATGTTGTCGATGGGTGAGGAGAGCATGGGTTTAGTGAATCCTATCCGCCCTAGAACTTGGAGTAATTCCGACCGACCTCTTTTTTTGTAGATGCCGTTATCGAATTAATGAAATGATATTGGCTAATGAGTTAATGTCGGCAATTTAGGATTTCTTCAGAAGTATATCTTTTGGTGGATTCCTGTGCCTGTAGTTCGGCTTCATGTAACTTGGCATAGATTTCATTTTCAATTTGAAAATGCGCGAACGCTTCCATGCTCATAAGAACCATGTCGCCATAGCCGTCTTTAGTCAAGAACACAGGCTGTCCAGATTCGTGGACGGTCTTGGAAATGTCTTCGAGACAATCTTGCAAGTCTGAAACGGGTCTTATGGCATTCATATAAACCTCACCGGTATAAGCATAATATATAAAATTTTGTGAGAAAGGGTAGGGGGAAGCCTCCCCCTCGCTATGGCCCCGCCTTAAAACCCAACATTCTTGCCCAATGAAATTCTGTACGTCTTGACAACTTTATCGCCGTTGCGCAGGTGCATTTGGCGTTTCGCCTTTTCTACGAGAATGTTGTCGATGGGTGAGGTGAGTATGAGTTCCCGAATCCTATCTGCCCTAGAACTTGGAGTAATTCTGACCGACCTCTTTTTTTTGTAGATGTCGTTGCCGCGTACAGGAACGCCGGAACCTTTAACAATGTCGATAGAATTCATTTTTTAAATCTCCTTAGCGTTACTTGATGTACTTGCGGACGTCGGTGACACAGCCTTCGATGGCGGCGGCGGCCACCATGGCGGGGCTCATGAGGATGGTGCGGCCTGTGGGGCTGCCCTGACGGCCCTTGAAGTTTCGGTTGCTGGAGGAGGCGCTCACCTGGCGACCCTTGAGCTTGTCCGGGTTCATGGCGAGGCAGAGCGAGCAGCCCGCTTCGCGCCATTCGGCACCGGCTTCCTTGAAAATCTTGTCGAGACCGAGAGCTTCGGCTTCCACCTTGATCTTCATGGAACCAGGAACGACCCACATCTTGACAGTCGGGGCGACCTTGTGGCCCTTGATGATTTCGGCGGCGGCCTGCAAGTCGCTGAGGCGGCCGTTGGTGCAGCTACCCACGAAGGCGATGTCGATGGGGCGGCCGATCATCTTGGAACCTTCTTCCCAGCCCATGTATTCGTAGGCTTCGGAGATGACCTTCTTTTCGCTGCCTTCGAATTCGTCGATCTTCGGCATGTTGCCGTTCAGCGGGATGGCCTGAGCCGGAGTGATACCCCAGGTAACCATCGGTTCGAGGTTGTCGCAGTTGATTTCGACTTCGTCGTCAAACTGGGCGTCGGCGTCGGTAGCCACGGACTTCCAGTAGGCAACGGCCTCGTCCCACTTATCGGCCTTCGGGGCGTACGGACGGCCCTTGAGGTATTCAAAAGTCTTTTCGTCGGGGTTGCAGTAACCGACGCGGGCGCCGCCTTCGATAGCCATGTTGCAGACCGTCATACGGCCTTCCATGCCCATTTCTTCGATGACCGGGCCTGCAAATTCGTAAGCGTAGCCAACGCCACCGTTCACGCCGAGCTTAGCGATGTAGGCGAGAGCAACGTCCTTGGCGGTTACGCCCGGCTTGAGCTTGCCGGTGAACTTGATACGGCGAGTCTTGAGCGGGCTCATGGCGAGCGTCTGGGTGGCGAGAACGTCTGCCACCTGGCTGGTACCGATACCGAATGCGATTGCACCGAAGGCACCGTGGGTTGCCGTGTGAGAGTCACCGCAAGCAACAGTCATACCCGGCTGGGTCACGCCTTCTTCGGGGCCCACGATGTGGATCACGCCCTGTTCGGCGGTAGCGGGGCCAAAGAACTTGATGCCATTGTTCTTCGTGTTGTTTTCGATATGGGAGAACATCTCTTCGGAAATGCCGTCCTGGAGCGGGCGGTTACGTTCCGGGAACGTGGTCGGAATGATGTGGTCGACCGTGGCGAACGTGCGTTCCGGGAACAGCACCTTCTGGCCTTCTTCGCGGAGCTGCGCAAAAGCCTGCGGGCTCGTGACTTCGTGGCAGAGGTGGAGCCCGATAAAGAGCTGGCACTGGCCGCTCGGGAGCTTAGCTACCGTGTGGCTTTCAAAAATCTTCTGATAGAGTGATTTTCCCATGATTTTGTCTCTTTTTATTCCCGCTGTCATTCTGGAGGGCCGAAGGCCCGACAGAATCCATCAGGATTGTTTTTACTATTTGTAATGCGGCACAAATATAGAAAAAAGACCCGAATGGGTCGCCGTGAGCAACAAAGTCCCAGTTATTAAACTGGGACGGTTGCGAGAGTGAGGCGATGCCGGAGGATTTTTCGGGATATTGAGCCGAACGGTTGTCATAGGGCGGGGGAGGCCTCCCCCTGGTTCGCACTCCGTCGCTCTCCACCCCCTCTGCGGGGACACCCCGCAACGCCCCGTCACCCGCTTGGGGAATCTTCTTTGTTTTCTTAAAAATTTACTTAATATTCTTCTTAAAATTTTGTATATTTGTGGCAGGAGGTTCCCATGCCCTGTATTCTGCCTGTTTCCGATTTGCGTAACTACAACGAAGTCCTTAAAAACGTTTCCAAGGACACTCCCGTTTACCTGACCAAGAACGGCAGGGGTTGCTATGTGGTTGTGGACATCAAGGAATACGAGCGGATGGTAGCCGAACTGGAACTGCAACACGCCCTCGCCGAGGGTGAGAACTCCGCCAAAAAGAAGGGCTGGTTGTCTGTCGCCGACATCCGCAAGAAATACGAGGTCTAGATGGCGGAAATCGTATTTTCGCCCAAGGCGGGCGAAGACCTGGACGGCATAAAAGAATACATCGAAACGGAATTAAAAAGTCCTGTTGCTGCGAATAGGAGAATTCTCGAAATTCTAGACGCCATTGGTGAGTTGACTCGATTTCCCAGGTTCGGTCCGTCTTTGCAAGAAAAAATTTCTTCGTTAGGGCAATATCGTTATTTGACGGTTGCTGGCAATATCGTTTTTTACAGGATAGAAAAGGAAAAGGTTTTGATAGTCCGCATTCTTGGTGCTAGAACGGATTATATCAGGACTCTAGAATTAGGTTTTTGACAAATCTCTCCCTCGATGTGAACTTTCCCTCGTTCGTCATAATGACTGCTCGGCTCAATCTTGTAGCAGAATCTACGAAATCGCCTCGCTCTCGCCGACACAACTCGTTGATACGAGTTGCTTTCGGCTCGCAGATTCACTTTGTTCGACTGTTCGCTCGGGAAGCCCACATCTCGGTCAAAAAACACAAGAATGGCTCTGGTTCACAAGTGCTTTTTGGTATAGACCCGCCTTTACTGGTAAGAACCGTTTCTGCAGGAGGAAACTCTTGTGACTGTTAGTCCCTGCGAGTTTCCGCCGAGAGGCTTTCGCTAAGTTTTTTTTCTTCACCCTTTCGTGCTTTCCCTCACTTTCTCGATGACTTCCTCCGGTGTCACAAAATCCAGCACGCTGAAAGCCGTCATCTCGTTACCCATGTCCTTGAAACTTGCGCCAAAATGATATACGGTATCATCGACCAGAAGAAAACGGTCGTGAATCGTGCGCATGGTCTTCAGTTCTAAATTTGGGTACTGCTTTTTGTGCAATTCTGCCGCAGCTTGGAATTCGGGTGTAATTCTCGGGGAGTAGATTGTCGCCGAGACACCTTTCGCCCGCATGGCCGCGAATTTTAGCACCTCGACTGTGGCATACGGGTCGATGAATACTACGGATTTTTTGGCGGTCTTCACAAGGTCTGCAATCAG
>CALATK010000077.1 GCA_937891805.1 uncultured Fibrobacter sp.
CGAAATAACGCAAGTTATCCGCGGGCTGTACGAGACCGACAAGAACACCCCGGGCGAAGCCCTTGCAGGGGCGATTTACGGCCCATCGTATCTTTCCTTCGATTACGCTCTTTCGAGGCATGGGCTCATTCCCGAAGCCGTGCATCTCTTTACTTCCGCATCGTTCAAGAAGAACAAGACCAAACTATACAAGACGCCCTTCGGCGAGTTTTCGTATTCCGATGTCCCGCCCGACGTCTTTCCGCACGGAGTCAACATCGAAAACGCAGAAGACAGGCCCTACGCAATGGCCACCTGTGAAAAGGCCCTTTGCGACAAACTCTACAAGGAGCACCCGATTGAAGGCAAGCGCGCCATGGAAACGTTCCTGTTCGAAAACTTGCGCATCGAAGTCGGTGATTTTCGGAACCTGGATTTCGACTTCATCGAAAAGGTTGCCCCCCTGTACAGAAAGAAGAATATACAAATACTGTCCAAGATGAGGTAGGCATGGCTCACGTACTTGATTCAATGCTTGCGAAATATAATTGCAAAAACGTTTCGGACTACAGGAACGCCCTCAAGGAAATTTCGCAGGAAGTCGCCCTGTGCGGACTTTCACGTGGAGGGTTCTTCGACAAGGCAGCCTTCTATGGCGGCACGGCGCTCCGCATATTCTATGGGCTAGACCGTTTTTCGGAGGACCTGGACTTTTCGTTGATTAAGCCAGACGAAGGTTTCGAGCTTTCACGTTATTTTGGCGTGCTTGAAGAAGAACTCTACTCTGTCGGCCTGGAGATGTCAGTCGAAGCGAAAAGCAAGCCGCACGGATCTCCGGTGCAATCGGCCTTTCTCAAGGGCAACACGCTCAAGCACTTGCTTAAAATTGTTCCCGCAAAGCACTCTCCCTTGCCTGTTCCCGGGAACGAAATCCTGAAAATCAAATTCGAGGTGGATACGAATCCGCCAGAGTCAGCCACCTACGAAAGCAAGTATCGGCTGCTGCCATCGCCTTTCATGGTTCGCCTCTACGACAGGCCCTCGCTTTTTGCGGGCAAACTCCACGCGTTACTTTGTCGCGGATGGAAAAGCAGGCTCAAGGGTCGCGATTTCTACGACTTTGTATGGTATATCTCGCAGAACACGGGCGTAAACCTGCCGCACCTGCAAAAAAGAATGGAACAGACTGGGCACTGGAAAAGTGCGGACACCTTGACTTTTGATGGACTCAAGGATCTACTAAAGGAACGTTTCCACTCCGTCGATTTCGAGGAGGCGAAAAGGGATGTCCGCCCGTTCATTGCCGATAGCGACAAACTAAATCTTTGGAGCGAGGACTTTTTCTGCGCCATCACCGAAGAATGGAAACAATAAGCCAGTTTCACCCATAAAGTGTAGTCAGCCTACTTCACCCACTTATCGACTTCTTTCTGGGCCTTTATAACTTACTACACCGCCAAAAGTAAAATCCGTGTAAAGCGGCGTAAAGCCTTTGTAAAGTCCTAATAAAACCTTTGGAAAACTTCATTCCATCGCCTTGCGTATTGTCGCAAGGCTTTTTAGTTTGTCGCCTAGGAGATTTTATGACTACGTTTTATATCATCCTTGTGGCAATGCTGCTTCTGCTCGCCTTGATGGACTTGTTCGTGGGTGTCAGTAACGATGCCGTGAATTTCTTGAGTTCTGCTGTCGGGAGCAAGGCCTTTAAATATAAAACCCTGATGATCTTTGCTGCGGTAGGAGTCTTTTGTGGAGCCACCTTCAGCAGTGGCATGATGGATATCGCACGGCATGGCATTTATATGCCCCAGTATTACACCTTTGCAGAACTTATGTGCGTATATGCGGCGGTGATGTTTACCGATGTGATCCTCCTTGACATATTCAATTCCTACGGTATGCCGACATCAACTACGGTATCAATGGTCTTTGAACTTTTGGGCGCCTCTGTGGCTATCGCCAGTATCAAGATTCTTTCTGACGATACCCTGGAACTGGGAAACCTCATCAACACCTCTAAGGCTCTGACGGTGATTTTGGGCATTTTCCTTTCGGTGGCCATCGCTTTTGTAGTTGGCCTTGCGGTGCAGTTTGTGACGCGCCTGGTTTTCTCCTTTGGTTACAAGAAGTATATTCGATACTTTATTGGTGTTTTTGGAAGCGTTTCCCTGACGTCCATATTTTATTTTATCCTTATCAAGGGCCTCAAAAATATGAGTTTCGTGGGGCCGGGCTACAAGGCGTTTCTCGCGGAAAATGAGACCGTTCTTGTGGCAGGCATGTTCGTCGCGTTTTTCATCCTTTGTCACCTGCTCCATGCAGTAAAGGTAAACGTGCTCAAGGTAATCATTGCTTTTGGGACTTTTTCTCTGGCCCTAGCCTTTGCCGGAAACGACCTTGTAAATTTTGTGGGTGTGCCCCTCACCAGTCTTTCTTCGGTGCAGCACTTGGTGGCTGCTGGGGGCAACCCTCAGGATTTCAATATGTCCTTCTTGCTGGAGTCGGAACCAGGACAGTGGTACTTGCTGATGGCTGCTGGGCTTACCATGGTATTTTCCCTTGTGTTTTCCAAGAAGGCCCGGAATGTGGTGAAGACTTCCGTATCCCTCGCGGCCCAAAATTCTTCTGAAGAAATCTTTGGTACAAATCCGGTCGCTCGCGCCTTAGTTCGCAGTTCTAATGGTATCGTAAAATTTGTAACAGAATTTATTCCAAGGAAAATTTCGGATAAAATTAACACCCGCTTTAATACCAAGGAAATGATTCTGGAAGAGGATGGCGCCGCCTTTGATTTATTGCGGGCTTGCGTAAACCTAATGCTTGCAAGCTCCCTCATTGCATTGGGCACGTCCCTGAAACTCCCCCTTTCTACGACCTACGTGACATTCATGGTGGCTATGGGCACTAGTCTTGCCGACAAGGCATGGAACCGTGAAACGGCCGTATACCGCATTACAGGGGTACTCTCGGTAATTGGCGGATGGTTCCTTACGGCCTTCGCCGCATTTGCCAGTGCTTCTGCTGTGGCGACAGTGCTTTACTTTGGCGGTTTCCCTGCCATATTCGGTCTTTTTGCCGTGGTCATTTTCGTATTGATTCGTTCGAACCTGAAATACCGAGAAAACAAGAAGGGTAAGGCGGAGGAATTGTTTGATAACATCCTGACGGCTCCCCCCGAGACAAAGGTATACCCCCTTATACAGGAATACAGTCGTGGTGAGTGGAGCGAAATACTCCGTTGGTGCGCTGACTGCTACGAAAAGATAATTGTGGGACTTTTGCGAGAAAACTTGGGAAAACTACGCTCCGTGAACAAACAAATTAAAATTCTGAAAAAACATATCCAGAGGAACCGTCGTCATGGAACCTTATGTACGGAAAGACTTGCCCAGGAGGATATGGTGGTAAAGAATTTCTTTTTGTACCAGGCAAATGATTTTATGGGAGATGCATTGTTTAGTCTGGAACAGATTTCTTCGCCATGCAAGAACCACGTGGATAACGCTTTCAGTCCCTTGGACTACGAAAAAAGAAAAGAGCTTTTGCGTACGGCATCCCGTGTGAAGATACGGATTGAAAAGACCGCCTCGATGATAGAAACCATGGATTTCAGGAACTATAGCGAGGTCCGCGAACAATTGCGGGAAGAAGGGACGAGGATACTTAACGAGCGTAAAACGGAAATGATGAAGGGGGTTTCCGAAAACATCCGCGCGGAGATCCTTTATTTAACTATTCTTTATGAGTCCTGGGCATTGTTGGATGCGGTCAGTTCTGTAGCCAAAGCCAGCAGGAAATTCCTAACTGTAAAACAATAATTTGTGTGTGGTCCTATGATTTATATTGTGGAAGACGATGTCGAAGTTCGGGAAATGGAAACTTATGCTTTAAAAAGCAGCGGTTTTGACGTGATGGCTTTCGAATGCGGTAAAGTTATGGACGAACAAGTTAAGACTAGGGTGCCAGACTTGTTTATTTTGGATATTATGCTCCCTGGCGAAGATGGTTTAAACATTCTCAAACGCTTGCGAGTGCAAGAAAATACAAAGGACATCCCCGTCATCATGCTTACGGCGAAAGGAACTGAACTTGACAAAGTGAAGGGACTTGACTTGGGAGCGGACGACTACATAGCAAAACCATTTGGCGTTCTAGAATTCATTTCACGTGTGCGAGCCGTGCTACGCCGTTCTGAACGAAGCTCATCCGAAAGTACGGAAGCGTTGAACTTGGCTCTAGGAGGAGTGACACTCGATGATCAGCGTCGTTCGGTAACTGTTGGCGGAATCGCTGTAGAACTCACTTTTAAGGAATATGAACTTTTGAAACTCCTGATGTCCCGACCGGGAACTGTTTTCTCTAGGCAACAGATTCTAGAAAAGATTTGGGGGGTGGATTTTGATATGGACACACGCACCGTGGATATGCACATAAAAACGCTTCGGCAGAAGTTAGGGGTACAAGGCTCTATCATACAGACCGTGCGAAACGTGGGGTACAAAGTTCAATGAAAAACAGTCTCCGTTTCAGCTTGATTTATGTCGGAGTTCTCGCCGCTCTCTTTGCAGTGTATTTTACGGCTCGCGTTTTTGAAAATGAAATGTCCGAACAGCAGAAGCGAGATTTGAGGGAAACAGCCTCCCTTATCAAAAATTTCTATGGACAGATTCCTTCTGAGAACTTCCGAAAAAATCTGGATTCCATTGCCAGCAAACGTTTGCGCGTAACTCTGGTGGACCGGGACGGAAAGGTCCTCTACGAAAGTGACGCGAAAGCAGGCAAAATGGAAAATCATAGGAGTCGTCCCGAAATCATGGACGCAAATTCCAAAGGAATAGGCGAAAACCTCCGCTATTCAGTGACTTTGAATGCCCAAGTGTTCTATGTTGCAGAACGACTGTCAGACGGCAAAATTCTCCGTTTAAGTCGTCGTCAAGCGAGTCTTCACGAATCCGTATCTAAGACCATGCCTTACCTATTAGCGCTGTTGACAGGTATTGTTGTTGTGGCTGTTCTGATTGCTTTTGGCTTGAGCCGCGCTTTTGTGCGACCGGTGCAGAAATTGGCTGAAAACTTGGGACAGCCAGAACTTATGGATGACGAAGGGATATACAAAGAAATTGCACCACTAGTTAAAACTATCCGTAAGCAGAATCGGGAACTTCAACTCACCATTGAACAACTTTCTGAAGAAAAAAAGAAAACGGCCAAGATGCGAGATGAGTTTACGGCTAACGCCTCCCATGAACTCAAAACGCCATTGACATCCATTTCTGGATATGCGGAACTCATCGAAAATGGTATGGCGAAACCCGAAGACGTAAAGCGCTTTGCTGGAAAAATTCACAAAGAAGCTGGCCGTCTCCTTTCTATCGCCAACGATATTATGACCCTTTCCAAACTTGACTCCTCGGGAGAATCTGCGATCGGACTGGACGAATCCGTGAATTTGTGGACGCTGGCTTCAAACTGTATTGAGGAACTCTCCTTTAATGCCGAAAAGAAGGGTGTTCGTGTGGCGTTGGAAGGTTGTAAAACCGCACAGGTTTACGGCAATCGTCGGCTCCTATTCGAGATGCTTTACAACTTGGTCGACAATTCCATTCGCTATACAGAAACGGGCGGTGCCGTGAGTATTCTAGTGCAACAAAAATCCATTGCTGTGAAGGATACAGGGATTGGCATTCCCGAAGAAAACCAGCCACGTATTTTTGAACGGTTTTACCGTGTGGACAAGAGTCGCTCCAAGGCTACAGGCGGCACGGGATTGGGCCTTGCCATTGTTAAGCATATCGCCGAAGTGCACCATGCAGAGATTTCGTTACAATCCGCCATAGGCGTAGGTACAGAAATAACAGTGACTTTCTGCTAGAAATTTCTCTGATGACGTTCCGCCAGTAAGGCGCAAGCCTACTTCACCCACTTGTCCACTTCTTTTTGGGCCTTGTCGCGTTCGTTCTGAGCCACGTGTCCGTAGATGGCAAGGCCGGGGGTCACGTTCGCGCCGGTCACCTTCTTGAGGCGCTGCACACCCGAGAGGCCGCTACCTTCGTGGGTCACGAAGGGGTGAATCGTCTTGCCCTTCAAATTATACTTCTCGAAGAAGGTGAACATGGGCATGGGCATTTCGCCCCACCACACCGGGTAACCGACGTAAATTTCGTCGAATTCTTCGGGGTTCACGTTCACCGGTTTGATAGCCGGGCGCGCATCCTGCGCAAGTTCCTTCTTGGCCACGTTGATGCAGTCGTCGTAGCCCTTGGGGTATTCCTTCGCGGGTTCCACGTGCAAGAGCGTGCCGCCCGTCTTTTGCGCAATCATCTCGGCAATAATCTCGGTATTGCCCTTGGAAATGTTCCCGACGGAGTAGTTTTCGTCGGCGCGGGAATAGTAAACGACGAGGATTTTCTTTTCTGCTGCCATAGAGACTCCTAGAAGAAGTGTTAAAAGAATCAAGGTGATTTTTTTCATGGGATCCGCCTTTTTTTTCTTGAACCGGTTGGCTATAATATAAATAAATTCAGAACGGCCGCAAAATGCGAAATTTTTATGCCCAGTATGCGTGAAACGCATAGTAGAAATAGTAATCAGCGGTATTAAAGCCGTTCAACCCGACCTGCTAAAATTATCCAGCAGAAAAATAATTTTTCTACTAAATAATTTATTTTCATGCAATTCGCGTCAAATTTCTGCTTTTGGAAGCGTTTTAAGGGGCGAAACCACCCCGAAAATATCCAGTAATTTAATCAAACTGGATAAAAAAGTACATTTTTTATCCAATACAGTGTATTTATTGAATAAAAAAGCTATTTTTATGGGTGAAGGACGGTTTCCCTATGAAGATAGCCATACAAAACCAGCGCAAGGAACGGGACAGACTTCTCAGCCTGCCGTATATCCCCCGTCAAACCATATACAACTTTGACGAATTGCTGAAAAGCCCGAACATCAAACTTTTGACGGGGCCGAGGCGTGTCGGAAAATCCACCCAGGCCCTTTTGATGTTGCGGGGCAAGAACTTCGCCTACCTGAATTTTGACGACAACGAACTATTGAACAAGTGGGACGAACAGCAAGCCGAGATGTTGCTTGGCGAAATTTATCCGAATTACGAGTACCTGCTGCTGGACGAAGTGCAGAACATTGACGGTTGGGACGTCTGGGTTAATAAACTTTATCGACGTGGTGTGAATTTGGTCATAACCGGCAGTAACGCCAAAATGCTTTCTGGAGAAATGGCAACCGTACTAACTGGCCGCTACCTTGAAATCAACATGCTGCCATTTAGCCTTGCCGAGGCATCGCAGTTTGCGGGCCGCTTGGGTAATGCAGAAAAAATACAGGACGACTTCTTGAAAAACGGCGGTTATCCGGAGACCTTTACCCAAAGGTCTATTACCCAAAGTTATTTACAGACCCTTTTCGATTCCATTCTATACAAGGATATTGTCAGAAGGCATAAGATCAGAAACGCAACCGACCTGAACAATGTAGCCATGTTTCTTTTGTCCAATTTCACGGGAACATTTAGCTACAACGACGTGGCAGATGACCTTGGGCTCTCTAGCGTCACCACAACAAAAAAGTTTATGGATTACTTGCACGAGCCGTTTCTGTTTTATTATCTGGACAGGTATAACAACAAACTAAAGCTGATGAAAAAAGCGCCCCGCAAGGTGTATGTGGTTGACAATGGTTTTGTTGCGTCGAAGGCTTTCAATTTGAGCGATAATCTCGGGAAACTGCTGGAAAATCAGGTCTTTGTGGAGTTGCTCCATCGCGGGTATGACACCGAAAAGACTTTGTTCTACTACCATTCCCGAAACGACAAGGAAACCGACTTTGTACTTCGTGAAGGCAACAAGGTCAAGGAACTTATCCAGGTTTGCTACGACATGTCCAAAGAAAAGACTATAAAGCGGGAAGTGGACAGCATCGTCGAATGTGCAGGGGAACTAGATTGCGACAACCTAACTATTGTGACATGGAACGAGGAAAGGACTATCGAAAAAAAAGGCTACACCATCAAAGTTGTGCCTGTGGGTAAGTTTTAAGCCCCCACTATTCACTTGGCGCATAGCAGTTTTATTATATTCTCCCCAAAAAGGGGCTTTTTATGTTTGTCGAGACTTACATCTTGCGATTGCTGGCCGGGTTCCTGGAATACGGGACCCTTTCTACCGTAGCGGACAAGCTCTACACTTCGCAGCCGGCGGTGAGTCGCGCGTTCAAGAAGTTGGAAGACGAAATCGGTGCTCCACTCTTCGAGCGCAAAAAGAACCGCATCGAGCTGAACGAGAAGGGACGCACGGTCGCCGAATACGCTAAGCGCATCATGGATTTGCAGAGCGAGATGATGGAAAAGGTGAGCCCGCAAGGGGCGGGCACGCGCACGTTCTCTATCGCATCGGTGGCCATTCTCCCCGCCATGCGGATGATGCAGGAACTGCAGGAGAAATACCCCGGCGCGCAAGTCACTTACGAGATTATCGACAACGAGGCGGGAGTGCTGAAGGCATTGAACGAGGGCTCGGCGGATATCGGCATCACGCTTAGGGCCCCACGCGCAAAGAAATACCGCGCCGAAAAATACATGCAGGAGCGGCTCTCGATTGCGCTCCCGAAAAAGCATCCGCTTGCGAATCGCAAGTCCATCCGGCTCCGGGAACTCAAGGGCGAAACCATAATCCAGCGCAGCAACGTTGGGTTCTGGGAGCAGGTCAAGCGCAAGAAGATTCCCGATGTCACCTTCATCAAGCACGACAGCGTGAAGGGCATTTCAAAGCTCATCGAACAGTCATCGCTGTTGACCTTCGTTTCGGACCACAAGTTCGATTACGAAATTCCCAAGGACCGCAAGATTGTGCCGCTAGCCGACCGCGAAATGAACGTGGAATTTTTCAAGGTGACTCTGGCGTCAACTCCCTAGCAGGTGGAAATTCAGGTACCACGAAAAGGCGTGGATGCGCCTGGACATGGGTTCGGCATATTCAGAGGAATAGGCCGCCATTTTCACGTAGGTGTCAAGCCTGTGGCCCAGATCCAACCAGGAGAACAGCCTATATTCCAGCGCGGTGTTGTTGAGGAGCAAAAAATCCCAACCCGAAACGCCATATTCCGCAGTCGTTCCCTCGATGGTCTTCATGGCATCTATCGTCATCTTGTTGTAGATTCTCCACCTCTTGTATAGGGTTTCTATCATCAGGCTGTATTTCACGCCGGAATTGTACTGGTAGCTATCCATGTCGGGCTTGTAATCCGGGTGAAATTCTTGGATAATGTCGTCGTAGCCCATGTCGGCAGAGCCAAGCATAATCCAGTAAACCTGGTTCATGACACGGAACCGCAAGTTGGGAGTCAGCCAAAGGGCTATGTCCATGGCCCCGCCAAGCGAAAGCGTGCTTACCGTGGCAAGGTCGCCGTAAAAAGTATCGTAATCCAGATTCACCGAAAAATCAAGCCAATGGCCTCGCCCGTGGATACCCCTGTTCACAAGTTTCCCCATGATATCCATCTGCAACACTTTCCCTTCAAGTCCGCCTTCGCCGAAGAAGTTTAAAGTGAAGTAATCGAACGGCCGCCTTACCCTCGTGTAGGGCCGACCATACTCAAGTGAAACCGCCATCATCCCGTGACGGTCGTTCCATTCGGCATCCAGCTCGTCGGCATCATCGCCACCGAACCGATAGTCAGAACCGAACCTGGAGCCAATGCCTGTTGCAACTGTCAACTCGATTGGTGTCAAGCCCGTGTAAAAATCCCTGTTGCCGAACACCCTACGCTGAGCATAGCCGGCGGGTTCCAGGGCGAAAGCGAGCAGATGCCTGTACCAAGGCACCTTGGAACCGTTGTACGATGCGCGGGAAAGCCTGTAAAGGACTTCGCCGAACATGGAGCCCGCAACCGTCGTAGAAATCAGGTCGTTCGGTGCCGGGTATTCTGTTTCGCAGAACATTTCCCAGGTGGAGCTCCCAAGGGCGGCAAACGCCATGCTTCCGTAAAAGCCGTAGCCGCCGGCACGGGCCGTGGCGTAATACATGGAGCCTTGATACGGATGTCCGTAAAAGTTGATGGCCCAATGGTTATGGTCCCATTCCCAGCCTTCGCGGAAGTTCCGCTTCCAATAGCTGGGGCCCGTATGTGCGTAACTCTTGTCCAGGACCCAGTAATCCCATGCCCACACAAAAGCGTTGAGCCCGAGCACTTCGGTCCCGACGATAAGCGGATTCACGTAGGTGCCAAACAGGCTGTCTTTGGGAATGATGGGTGTTTCAATGGCATCGGCTGCGTCTGCCGAATCACCACGGATAGCATTCCGAAGTTCGCGAGCCTCCTGAATACTGAAAACAGCATTTTTGTTTTCGATTTTCTTGCGGAGGCTATCCGGAATCTGCGGAATTTCACCATTTACTTTTTGTGAGAAGGCTGAAACGCTTAAGAACAGCAACAGCGAAGCAAGGATTTTAAAAAGACGCGGGCGCATGACGGCGCAACTTTAAAAATTATCACGTCGTTTAAAAAGGGCATATTCGCAACTTTCTGACGGAGCGACAAATTCAAAGGACGAATCATGTGTTCATCCTAAAAGCCTTGGGTGACATGCCCGTCATACGCTTGAAGAACTTGCCGAAAAAGCTCACGTCGGGGAAATTCAGTTCATCCGAAATTTCCTGGATATCCATCTGAGTGGACTGCAAAAGGACCTTGGCATCGAGGGCGATGTATTCGTCTATCCATTGTTTTGCGCCCTTGCCGCTCATCTCGTCTATCACCGTCGAAAGGTATTTCGGGGTTACAAAAAGCTCGTCGGCATAATACTTGACGCTGTGTTCCTTACGGTGATGTTCCTCGACATTTCGCAAAAAGGCGTTGAATAGGGATTTCTTCCGATTGCCTCCCTGATGCACGAGGCACTTCCCGATTAAGAAATCAAAGCACTCAAAGGCGATGGACAATACAAGGTTCTTGATGATTTGGTAGCGGTGCTGATTTTTTTTGGTTATTTCGATTTTTTCTTGTAGGTGCTTGAAAGACTTCTTTAGCTGTTCGAATTCTTCTTTTTCTTTTTGCTGGTAGGGTGATTGCTTTATCATTTGAATAAGTTGCAGGCTGTCCTTGACTTGCGATGCCAAGTCGTTCATCATGTCGATGGAACAGGCGATGCATAGTGGCTTGAAGTCTTTGCTTATTTGAAGCATATGGATGATTTGACCAGGAAAAGCGACGAAAACGCCCCCCTTTTCCAATTCGTATGTGGACATGTTGACTTCGAGCAGGCAGGAGCCTTTTTCTATCAGTATCAGAATGATTCCTTGCAGGTCAAAATAGCCCGACAGATCCAATTCGTCGATGTTATCGAATACGCCAATCTTTCCTGGAACCAGGTTTACCTGTTTCAAAATTTCCAGTAGGGAAAGATCTGCTGTTTTGATATCGCTTGCTTTTTTGAGATACCTGTTCATGTCTATAAAATAAATAATAATGAAATTTTTAAATGGTAGAAATTTCCTTTTTTGTGGTAAATTTGGCAAAAATAATGAAATTTTTGGTAAATATATCCGATAGTGACGAATTTTCGACCTTAAAAATCCTTTGCATGATAGATAATTTTGGAGTATGAATACGAAACTATTTATATTGCCGATTTTGTCATTGATTTTCTGCGCTTGTGAAAACGAAGCGATTGCCACGCACAACAAGAATGTTGCGGACAAGGGGACGAAAAAAGTCAAAGTAGAAACTATTGTTGCTCAAGTTACGAATGCGGGACTCTCGCATCGCTATGCGGGTTCTATCGCAGAGATTGCGGCGACGGTCGTGAGTTTTTCTTCGCCGGGGATGGTAAAGTCGGTAAATGTTACCGAAGGCAAGAAGGTAGATAAGGGCGATTTGGTGGCGACGCTCGACGAAACTTCTGCGAAGAATGCGCTAGAAATTGCATCGGCTTTGAAGAGCCAGGCCGAAGATGCGCACCGTCGCATGGAAAAACTTTACCAGAACAAAAGTATTTCCGAAATCCAGTGGATGGAAGTGGAAAGCAAATATAAGCAGGCAATCGCATCGGAAAAACTTGCGCAGAAGGCGCTTGACGATTGCAAGCTCCATGCTCCTGCGATGGGAGTAGTCTCGGGCAAGTCGCTAGAAGTCGGGCAGAACGTGCTCCCTGGCGTCCCTGTATTCAAGATTGTCGATATAGCAAAAGTTAAGGCACGCGCGTTCGTTCCCGAGAAAGAAATCGGCTCCATCCGCGTAGGAGACAAGGTTCGAATCCAAGTGGGTGCGTTAGGGAACAAGGTTTTTGACGGGAAAATATCGAACAAGGGTATCTCAGCCAATCCGCTTTCGCGCAATTACGAAATTGAGGCGGAAATCATAAACAAGAGCGGCGAACTTTTACCGGGAATGCTGACCGAGATTAGTCTTGAAAGGCGTGATTCCTTGTCGGGTGTTGTTCTTCCGACAGCGGCAGTGATGCTTGACGAAAGGAACCGGAAATTTGTGTGGGTTGTTTCCGGCGGGCATGCGGATCGCCGCGATGTCAAAGTTCAACTGAGCGTCGATGTTTCCGGAAATGATGTCCTGGTGCAGGGAATAGAGCCCGGCGATACCGTTATCGTAAGCGGGATACAAAAAGTGGGACGGGGTACTCGCGTGGAGATTGTCTCAAAATGAAAAAGCGTTCCTTTTTTGAAACCGCAATGCGTTATCGCGCAATCGTATTCCTGATTTGCGCTATTCTCGTTGCATTCGGCGCGTATGGTCTAGAACAAGTCCGAAAGAACGAATTTCCGAGTTTCACGGTGCGTCAGGGCATCGTGGTTGCGGCGTACCCGGGAGCGAATGTGGATGAGGTCGAGAATCGCGCCACCAAGCCGCTCGAAGACTTTATTTTTACTTACGCCGAAGTTGACAAGAAAAAGACGACATCTACGACGCGAGACGGACTTGCAATTGTCCAGGTGACTCTTGATGACAATGTCCATGACAAGGATGCCTTCTGGAGCAAGTTCAAGCACGGTGTACAAGTTTTTAAGAATAGCTTACCTGCTGGGGTCATTGCCGTTTTGGTCATGGACGATTTTGGCGATGCATCGGCGATTCTATTGACGCTTGAAAGTGAAAATAAAACCTATCGCGAGATGTCTGAATATCTCGACCGCTTAACGGACAAATTGCGTACACTTGAAAGCGTCGGTCGAATCAGTCGTTTTGGCGAACAAAAAGAACAAATCTCCATTTACCTAGATAACGAGAAACTTTCGCAGTACGGCCTTGGCTATAAATCTACGATGATGATGCTTGCCGGGCAAGGACTTGTCAATGTCTCGGGATATATCAAGGATGGTAAGGTTAACCGCCCGATTTATGTGAAAAGCGGGATAGAAAATGTTCGTGACATTCAGGAAACGATTGTATTTAGTTCGCCCGATGGTGGCGTTGTACGGCTTGAGGATGTAGCCGATGTAGTGCGTGAATACCCGAAGCCGGATTCGTACATAGAGCAGAACGGTCACAAGTGCGTTGTATTGAGTATTGAGATGCGTTCCGATTACAACATCGTGAAAATGGGTAAGGAAATTGAATCGGTGCTGCGCGATTTTGAAAATGAATTACCCGAAGAAGTCAAAATGAGGCGTGTGACAGACCAGACGGAAGTCGTTGCCGTGAGTATTCGGGACTTTCTCAAGGAATTGCTGATAGCCATTATTTCGGTGGTAATTGTAGTGATGTTGTTGCAGCCTTTCCGCGTGGCCTTGGTGGCAGCGGGAACAATTCCCGTGAGCATCTTTATCGCTCTTGGAATTTTCTACGGATTCGGCATTGAACTGAATACGGTGACGCTTGCGGTTTTGATTTTGACACTCGGAATGATTGTCGATAATTCTATCGTGATTCTGGACGATTATCAGGAAAAGATTGCCGAAGGAGTACCCCGTTGGCGTGCTGCGGCAAATAGCGCTTCGCATTTTTTCAAGTCCATCTTTTCGGCAACGCTTGCGATTAGCATTACGTTTTTTCCGTTCCTAATCTTTATGAAGGGAATGTTCAACGAATTCCTGCAATCTTTCCCATGGGCGATGACGATAGTCCTGATGGTGTCTCTTGGGGTAGCCGTTTTGGTGGTACCATACTTGCAGTTCGCTTTCTTAAAACCGCATAAGCATAAACAGTGCAAGTTTAATTTTGAATCGGTATCCAATGCCGTTTACAAAAAGGTTCTTAAGGTCTGTTTCAAATTCCCGAAAACGATTGTTGTAATTGCCATCGTGTGCGTTATTGTCGGAGCTGTCGCCATTTGGGAGCGCCCCATTCGGTTGTTGCCGATTGCACAGCGGAACCAATTCTCTGTCGAGATATTCTTGCCTACAGGGACATCCATTGAAAGAACTTCTGCAGTAGCCGACAGTATGAAGCGAATACTCGAACACGACACGAGAATCAAGTCCATAACCTGTTTCATGGGTATGTCTTCGCCGCGATTCCACTTGACATACGCTCCGCAATTCGGTGGGACGAACTTTGCACAGTTTATCGTGAATACGACGGGTGTCAAGGCGACGGATGAAATCATTGAGCAATATGCTCAAGCTTATGCGGAACATTTTACCGATGCTTATGTGCGCTTTAAGCAGTTGAGCTATAGCGATGCGATGTCGCCGATTGAGTATCGCCTGACGGGAGAATCTGAAGTAGAGATTAAGCGAGCCGCCAATAAGATTGCAGACTATCTGCGCTCCATTCCAGATTTCTACATGGTGCGCACTAGCCTCAAGGAACCACTGAATAGTGTCGAAGTCAAGTTGAAAGAGGAAGCATCGAAACTGGGCATAAACCAGATGATTGCGCAGTCGCTCCTTTCTGCACGATACAGCGGCGGCATTCCTGTAGCGAGCCTATGTGAGGGCGACCGCAACATTCCCGTGGTGTTGAAGGGGACAAATGCCGATAGTGCCGATGTTGCAACGCTGGCAAACGAGAAGGTTTCAACATTTGGAGGGCTTGGAAATGTCCCGCTGCGACAAATTGCAGATTTAGAGTCCGCTTTCTACGACGGAGAACGGACGCGTCGTAACGGGTTTCCGGTGGTGACGGTTTCAGCAGAACTTGCATACGGTAAAAGTGCAAATAGTGCGGCAAGGGATTATTTGCAGAAAGTTCGTGAAATTGCCAAGACAGAAAATGTCGGCGTTGAAATCGGAGGAGAGGGAGAGATTGTGAATATACAGATGCCGCGTATTATCACTTCGTTGGTAGCTGCGGTAATCATCATCTTCTTTATTCTGCTATGGCATTTCAAGAAAATTTCAACAGCTGTTTTGCTTGTTGGTTCACTTTCGCTTTGTGCATTTGGTACGGGAATGTCCATGGCTATCGCGAATCTTGATTTTAGCGTGACATGCGTTTTGGGCATTGTGAGTTTGCTTGGAATTATGGTACGTAACGGCATTATCATGATTGACTATGCCGAAGAACTCAAGCACGAAGAACATTGCGACGCTCAGACGGCAATTTTTAACTCGGCACTTAGGCGTATGCGTCCAATTTTCCTGACTTCTGCGGCGGCCTCGGTGGGTGTGATTCCGATGATTATGGGTGGGAGTTCCTTGTGGATGCCGATGGGCGTGGTAATTTGTTTTGGAACACTCATTACCATGTGTCTTATTCTCACGGTATTACCGGTTCTCTACTGGAAGGTTTCATGAATAAATTGCATATCAAAATAGCGACTTTTATTTTAGGCTTGCATTCTACTTTGCTGGCGGCTGACATTTATACACTCGAGGACTGTTTGCGTATTGCGCGCGAAAACAACGCGACCCTCAAGAGCGCCAAGGTGAACCGCCAGATGGCCGAAGAAACCGAAGGCAGCGCCTTTCCGGCATATTTTCCGAAGGTCTTTGCAGGCGGTTTCGCGTTCATGGCAAATGATTACCTAGTAAAAAAAGAGATAGACGTGTCCGCCGAAGTTGAAGGCATCGGGCAACAATTTGCCCCGACCATGATGCAGATGGGGCTTGACCCTACGATGCTTGCAGGGATTCCGACTACCTATAGCATGGGAATGTTGGATAAGGGAATTGTCGGGCACCTGACTTTGATCCAGCCGATCTTTGCAGGCGGGCAAATCCACAACGGAAACCAGCTCGCCAAAATCGGGACAAAGGCGGCCAAGTTGCAGGAGCACCTTGCCGAAACCGAAGTCCGCAAGAATACGGAAACCTACTACTGGCTGATTGTTTCGCTCAAGGAAAAATTGAAGACCATCGCCGAGGCCGAAAAACAGGTAGATGCCATCCGGGCCGACGTCCAGGTGGCCGTAGAGGCGGGTGTCGCCGTCAAAAACGACCTGCTCCGTGTGGACCTCGAAAAGAAAAAACTGGAAAGCAACCGTCTCAAGGTAGAAAATGGGATATCGGTCGCAAAGCTCATGCTTGCAAGACAAATGAACCTAGGTGACAGCGATTTCGACTTGGCCGAGACCACTCTCGATAAAATCAATCCGCCCGAAGAATACAGGATATCCACCGACGAGGCAGTGGAACGCAGGGCCGAAAGCAAACTGCTCGCCGTAAACCGCGAGGTTGCCGAAAAAGAACGTTCCATGGAAAGGGGAAAAGTTCTCCCCACTGTGGCGGTAGGCGCGAGTCTGCTGTACCAGAATCTGCTGGACGACGATGCCGTAAACGGGATTTTGTTTGCATCGGTGACGGTCCCCATTTCGGACTGGTGGAGCAACAGTTATTCTACGGCAAAATACGACCTGAAGGCGCAAAAGGCGGCCATCGACGAAGCCGAGAACAAGAACCTTATCAAGGTGGATATCGATGCCAAGTGGAATACGCTCGTAGAATCCTTCCGACAGATAGAAATCAGCCGCGATGCCGTTACCCAGGCCGAAGAAAACTTGCGGATGCAGCGGGAATTCTACAACGCTGGCACGGCAACCCTTAGCAACCTGCTCGAAGCCGAGACATTGCGACAGCAGGCAAGCGACAGCTACACCGAAGCTGTAACGGGCTACTACACCGCCATCTGCGCCTATCTGACAGCGACCGGTCGGTAACTATTTCCCGCTGGACGCCTTATCGCCAAACAGCGCGCGGGTATTGCATTGTCGCGATTCATTTCCTGATGAACTTTTCGTCGGTCTTGGGCATGGTGTTGTCGGGCGTGTAGCGTTCGACAGTCATTTTCAAGTCGTACTTGTCGCGGAGTTTCGCAATCGTCTTCATCATGGGCGAAGCGTGGTGCACGTTGATGGCGGCCTGGCTTTCCCACGCGTCAATCAGCAAGATGGTCTCGGGATCGTCCAGCGACTGGAAATATTCATAGCGGATGTTGCCCTTCTCGGCACGGATTTTCGCCACAGTCCCGCTAGAAACCATCTCTTCGGCGAACTTCTTTGCCGCCCCGTTCTTACCCGTATAGCGCAGGTTTACCGTAATGTTGCTCATGGCACTCTCCGCAAACACGCTCGCAGCGAGCGCAAGGATTGAAAATAGCGTTAAAAACTTGAGTTTCACTTTGCCACTCCGAAATGCTTTGCATATATATAATATAAATAGTTTCGGAGCATGCGCAAAATGCTTAATTTTCATGCTCAGTATGCGCGTGACGCATAGTGAAGATAAGCATTACATCTTGAACTGTAGGATTTCATCGGCAGTCAATTCATCAATTTTCTTTCCAACGCGCTCGGCATATTCTCCGAGCTTAAAGATATTCAATTTGCTTTTTGGAGAGGGCTTGTACGGATCCGGTGTCGCCATGTATTCTTCCATGGAGTCCGCCAGAATTACCGCAGGCTTTCTAATTCCATTCATAGGTATAGACCTCCAAAAGTTTTTGCGCAGCACCCTTATCAAGCATAAAATGATACGGATGCAGAGCCCCTAAAAAAGACGCTCCAATAACTTCAATATAGTGATTTAGAAGTTCTTTGTTAAGGGCAAATCCATAAATATATCCTTTATGGCCCCATAACATAGAACGGTCTGCCGCTATGGCAAAAAGATGACCGCCAACCCCACTAAATTTCTGTTTTCCGAACATGTGTTTATTGTTTTGAGGTGCTGTACATGCCCAATGCAAATACGCCGCTTGTGCATTTGTATCATTTTTCACCCCAACCAACCCCTGAATTTCGTTATTTTCCTTCAACGCGAGCGCATACACCTCAACATCACTAGGGATTTCTGTCCAGTCAATACCCCATCCATCTTTTTCCTTGAATTTTTTCAGAAATGAGCGGCTTTCGATTTTGAACACCACTGTTTCCTTGATTTCCCCAGTTTCGGTATCCTTGAGGCAGGGAACAATTTCGTCGAGCCAAATGCCGACACCACCAGCGTTTATGCCATTCTTCATCTTTCCTCCCTCCGCTTACATGCATAAAAAGGCGGGGTTTTGATTATTTGTCATTGCGAGCGAAGCGTGGCAATCTCTTACCAGAGATTCTACACACTTGTGCACTACAATATAAATTACTAGATGGCGATTGTCAAGAGGTTTATGCATTTTTTCCTCTTCCATCGGTACACAATGTTGTGTACCAGGCGTTTGGCTTATATTCTCACGCTAAGCACGGCGCCTTTGGTGTCGCTGTAGAATAGCGGGGCGATGGTGACCTTGGGCGGGATTTGCTTTTCGCCGACTTTTTCCTTGTAGAACACGCTACCGATGTACCAGCCTATGGAAGCCCCCATCAGGGTGCCCGCGACGGCGTCGGAGAACCAGTGGGCTTCGCCTTTTGCGCCGAG